>JANMTA010000328.1:0-2141 GCA_031389965.1 Betaproteobacteria bacterium | reverse complement strand
CAGGCACGCACGGCACAGGGGCGCAACATGGCGCGCGTCGAGCGCCTTTGGCTGGTCACTGATGCGGCGGCACCAGCGGCGGACCTGATGGCGGGGCATCCGGACCTGGTCCTGATCAGGGCGACGGATGGCAAGGTGCTTCAGCTCCTGGGCGGAAGTGAGCGCCGTTACATCAATCTGGTCGACCGGCGCGGCCTGCTGGTTTTTCGCTACACCGACGATCCCGAGCCGAAGGCCTTCATTCGCGAACTCGGCAAGCTGATCAAGTTCTGATCGCGGAAATGGTCGACGAAATTCAGTGTTCCGCCCCGTGGCTGCGATCGGGGCGTCCGCCGGGGAAGGCTGCGCCCGACCTGGTTTCGTGGACGCCGTATTGCCCCTCATCCCCCCGCCCTTCTCCTGCAAGGAGAAGGAAGCAGACTGTCTTCCCTCTCCCTCTGGGAGAGGGATCGAGGGAGAGGGCTGGCCGACTATTGAGATATGTTCCTTGCAGTGGATTCGCAGGGACTCTTGATGGCGTTATCTTGCACGTCTCAAGCGGCGTCAAAACTGTTGGCCAGTCCGATGCGCATCGCGTATTTTCGCTGCTGCCCTCGACGAAAGTCAGCTGCCGGGCACGTGCTAAACTCGCGCCCTCATTCCGGCTTCAACCGTTCATTCCTCAAGCGTGAAATCCACCACCCTTAAACTGCAAATCGGCCCCGACCGACTGCGCCACTATTTCCAGCTGACCAAGCCGCGTGTGGTATCGCTGATCGTGTTTTGCGCGGTGATCGGCATGTTCCTCGCCGTGCCGGGCATGGTGCCGTGGCGCATATTACTGGCCGGCACGGCTGGCATTGCGCTGGTTGCCGGCGCGGCGGCGGCGGCGAATTGCCTGATCGAGCAGAAGATCGACGCGCTGATGGCGCGCACGCGCGGCCGGCCGTTGCCGCAAGGTGAGGTCAATTCGCTGGAGACCCTGCTCTTCTCGGGCCTGATCGGCGGCAGCGGGCTGTTCCTGCTCTACGCCTGGGTGAACCCCTTCACCATGTGGCTGACCTTCGCCACCTTTGTCGGCTATGCGGTGATCTACACGATCTTTCTCAAGCCCAATACGTCGCAGAACATCGTCATCGGCGGCGCTTCCGGCGCCATGCCTCCGGTGCTCGGCTGGGCGGCGGTAACTGGCGATGCGCCGGGAGAGGCGTGGCTGTTGTTCCTGATCATTTTCGTGTGGACCCCGCCGCATTTCTGGTCGCTGGCGCTGTACCGAACCAAGGAATACGCCGCCGCCGGCCTGCCGATGTTGCCGGTGACCCATGGCGCCGAGTACACCCGGCGCCACGTATTTTTGTACACCGTCGGCCTGACGCTGATCACCCTCGTACCTTATGCTATCGGGATGTCAGGCTGGTTCTACCTGACGTCTGCCGTGCTGCTCGACACGATTTTTCTCGGTTACGCCTGGCTGATCTGGAAAGACTATTCCGACGCCGTGGCGCGGATCACCTTCCGCTGGTCGATCCTTTATCTCGCGCTGTTGTTCGCTGCACTGCTGGTCGATCATTACCTGCCGGCTTGGTAGGCGAGCAGAGAGCAGCAAGACAAAGGGCAGCCGTGTTACGGGCTGCCCTTTTTCATTCCCGCCGGAACTTTCACGCCGCGAGCTTGCCCTTCATTTTCTGCATGGCCTTGACTTCGATCTGGCGGATCCGCTCCGCCGAAACGCCATACTCGGCCGCCAGTTCATGCAGCGTCGCGGCTTCTTCCCCGTCCGCCACCAGCCAGCGCCTTTGCACGATGGTGCGGCTGCGCTCGTCGAGGCTTGCCAGTGCAGAACTCAGGCCCTGATCCTGCAAGCGGTCATACTCTTTGCGCTCAAGTATGGCCGAGGGCTCGATGCTGCGATCCGCTGCCAGATAGGCGATCGGTGCGTAGCTGTCCTCGTCGTCATCCGTCAGCGGTTCCAGTGACACGTCGGCGCCGGTCAGGCGCGTTTCCATTTCGATGACTTCTTCCGGCTTGACGCCGAGCCGCTTGGCGACTGCGGTCACTTCTTCCGCACCCAGCGTGTTGAAGCCCTGCCGTGAATTCGAGTCCTGGGCCAGAGCCGCCTTGATGCTGCGCAGATTGAAGAACAGCTTGCGCTGTGCCTTGGT
>JANMTA010000346.1:0-3082 GCA_031389965.1 Betaproteobacteria bacterium | reverse complement strand
TCCGTGGTGGCCGCGCCATCCGCCAGGCAGCGCAACTGGATGAGGGCCAGCGCATCGGCCACCAGGCGCCAGCCGAGCGTCGGCATGTGAGCGACCAGCGCCACCAGCATGCTGCCCAGCGCGGCAAGAATGGCCAGCGCTTCGTCCCGGTCGGCGCAGGCGATCATGGCGTGCCACAGCGCGAGATGGATGTTGCGCCGCAGTTCCATCTTGAAATCGACGGCATCGCTCTCGACCAGTTCGATCGCCGCATAGCGCTGCTGAAAGCGCGCGTCTGCGGCGGCATCGAGCGCACTGCGCAAGCCGCCGAGCAGGACGCTGACGGCGGGCAGCGCCGTGAGCCCGAAAGCCTGCGCATAGGCCAGCCGCCACTGGTCGATGCCGCTGACCAGCAAGGCCAGGCGCAGGGCGCGCGCATCGTCGCCCGGCGCCGCGCGCGCCCAGTTGCTCGCGCGTTCCTGCATCTCGGCCACGGCCGCCTGCAGCGCCGCCTCGTCGCGCTCCAGGCTCAGGCGGAAGATCAGGGTGAAGGCATCCTGCGCCATGCGCGCGGCCAGGCGCTGCACGTCGGACGACGCAAGATTGGCCAGGCCGTCAGCGGGTGGCAGCAAGGCTTCGGTCATAATTCGCTCCCATTGCAATGGATTGCCATTATGCAGATTTGGGTCGATGCCGACGCCTGCCCGGGCGTCATCAAGGAAATTCTCTTCCGCGCCGCGGCCCGGCACAGCCTGCCGCTGATCCTGGTTGCCAACCAGTGGCTGCGCGTGCCGCCGTCCCCGCACATCCGCTCGGTGCAGGTGGCGCAAGGCTTCGACGTGGCCGACAGCCACATCGTCGATCAGGCGGCAGCCGGCGACCTGGTGATTACCGCCGACATCCCGCTGGCGGCGCTGGTCATCGACAAGCAGGCCTTTGCCCTCAATCCGCGCGGCGAGTTCTACAGCGCGGAAAACATCCGCCAACTGCTGGACATGCGCAACTTCATGGACACCCTGCGCAGCAGCGGTGTCGACACCGGCGGGCCGCCCGCATTCAGCCATGCCGACCGGCAGAACTTCGCCAACCAGCTCGACCGCTTCATCGCCCGGCGCGGCAAGTTGCGCTGACGACCGGGGCGAAGCGCAGTTCGCGACCTGCCGCCCTTGCCCGATTACGTCGCCGGCACAGAGCGACAGGCGACGAGGTTCATGGCGAGCATGGTCATGACGACCTCGCCGCGATGATTCAGCACCTCGATTTTCGACCGCAGGATGCCCCGGTCCGGCTTGGACGACGATCGCCTCGCCTCCAGCACCGTGACGCGTGCATGGAGGATGTCGCCCGGCCTGACAGGCGCAAGCCACCGCACTTCGTCCAGTCCGGGTGACGACAGGCTGGCGTTCCTGGTCAGGTAGTGTTGGGTGAGCATGCGCATCATCAGCGCGCAGGTCAGCCACCCGCTGGCAATGAGCCCGCCAAAGCGCGACCGGGTAGCCTTGACCGGATCGGCATGGAAGTCCTGCGGGTCATAGCGCCGGGCGAATTCGACAATCTCCTGCTCGGTAACGAGCGCCTCGCCGAATTCATGGACGCCGCCGGGGACGTAGTCCTCCAGATAGCGGTCGTCAATCGGGCTGCTGAATTTCCCCGGGGCGGGCACGTTGCGGTCTTCGTTCATGGCGGTTCTTCACAATTTTGATTTCCGACGAGATCCGTGGCCTGCGTCTGTGATGAACTCTAGCATTGGCTCGACGTCATGCGATGACCGGACTGTGCCCTAAGCGGAAGTAGCTGGCCTAGGAAAGCGGCCGCTCAGGAACGTCGGAGCTCAAGGGACGGGTAAAGCGAAACCTTGACCTGCCCGCTGGAGCGTAGTGCTATGCGTAGCCGGCCTGCCAACCTCTGAGTGCAGCCACAGTTCAATAGGCATAAGCTCTTGAAACTCGTTGGCTATGGCTTCAATTCTCCCGACTCCCCGGGCGTTAGCGTCGTTACCATAAATGAGGTAAATAGCGCGCTGATAGCCGACTCTACGCACGAAGAGATCCAGCGTTTTAAGGTCCTTGCGAATGCCCTCGGCGGCCGTAGAGTGCTTAACTTCGATAATCGCGTAATTACCGGCCATTGCGCCTGGCGTGTGGACCAACAGGTCTGGTTTTGCATGATCAGCCCCAAGCTCACGCAGGATTGGATGGGCTCGCTTATCAAGTTCACCATTGAGGAAGTATGGGCTATTGATCGGCCAGTTCTTGCGCATCTGATGGTAGAGTTCGTAGCAGTAAACGCGCTCGCGAAAGACTGGGTCGCCACCATCGATATTCAGGTTGAAATACATGGGCTCAACGCCAGCCGTAGCTTCCTGCAAAATTGGTGTGAGTTCGTTCATGAGTCACCACGTATAACGAGGAAGCTCGGGGGCACGACTTTTAGCATAAGGCGCACTAGGAACCGCACCTACAACGGGAAATAGGGCGATCACAAGCTTCGCATACCGCCTCACGAGGTGCGTTTGCCCGAATGGCTTCTTCATAAGCCTTCTGATCGCCGTATTCGCGCTGCCTTTGTTCGCGCTCAAGCTTTTCCTGTGCGGTTTCCGGTCGTGGTGACCCCCAGAACTCCCATGGGTTCCCATGCCGTATTACACGCACTGGTGGTGGCGATGGGTAGCCAAGTTTCTCAGTACGCTGCCGAGTGGTAGCAGGATCGAAGACTACCCACCCCTCATAGCGCCTTTCCATATCTACGGATGAGCCTAATTCCTGCGCGCGGCGCTTTGCATAAGTTGCTGCTTCTTCGTAAGTTTTGAAAATCGTATCGGCCATAACCTTAGCAAGACTTACGTCTGAATTCATCGGCCTGTGAAGCTTTTCGCCCAGGTCCGGTAGAACGATGGGATTTACTCAACGCACACGAAGTGTGCCTGCTGTACCTTCGAAGACCTTCGCTCAACGGGAAAACATTGACTCCTCCTCGGTGCCCGCAAGCACCACAGCGCCGAAGCGACTGTTGATGCAGTATTGCACTGTGGTTAGTCGAAAGCCAATAATTTTCTGAACGTTTTTTGGGAGGTATTATCAGTGGCGCATCTGGTGAGCCTTCC
>JANMTA010000305.1:0-10468 GCA_031389965.1 Betaproteobacteria bacterium | reverse complement strand
CGGACGCTGAATACCGTGGAGAAGTCAGCAGAGGGCATAGTAGGAACGGTCAAGGTGCTGAGCCGGAGAAGGCCGATCCGAAGGCCCAAACGGTGCCCCGAGAGGGGATTGAAAGAGAGGAGAAGTCGCTTGCCAAGGAATACCGCTACGGCATCCGGCGAGTCCCGAGGGCGTAAGCCCGCGGGCTGGGATGAAAGCGGGATTGGCGCGGCCAGAAATGACGCTCCGGTTGATGCGTGTGCTGCCACTGAGCCGCTCCGGCACTATGGACTCATGCGTATTAACTTAATCTGCCGAACCGCCGTATACGTGACCCGTTCGTACGGTGGTGTGGGAGGGGGAAGCCGTGAGGCTTTTCCCTATCCCGATTGGGCACCAAGAATATGAGCGAACATGATCAGCGCCCACCGCTGGGCGTGGCGCACGTCGTTCTGGAGACAGACCGCATGGAGGAATCTGCTCACTTCATGCGAACAATTGGTATGCGCCCAATATTTCAAGGTCCCGAGGTCTGCGTATTCGAACTGCGCGGCGGGACGCATCTGATCCTGATGCTGAAAAGCCAAATTGCTGTGGGTGACGCCCCATTTGACCTCATGGTTGACGACCTGTATGCAACTCACCAGCGATTTGCGTCTTTGGGGCTTGCCCCATCACCGATCGAAGCCCGGCCAGCTATTGATCATGAGGTATTTACTGTCCGCGAACCAGCCGGGCATATGATCACATTCTTCTCAAGCCACGTTTCTGGCAGTCCGGTATGAGGCGGCACGTGCCCAACCCGGCAGTCAACCGGACGCTGCGCGATAAAGCCGCGCGTCGCCGGTTACTTCTATTCGTTGGGCCTCTTGAAGCGCTCGCATAGCCGATTGACAGACGTACTAATAAGCGTACTATTCAGGCTTCTTTGAAGGAGCACGAAATGAACACACTTACAGCCAGCGAAGCTCGCGCAAACCTGTACAGACTCATTGATCAAACAGTTGAGTCTCATGAGCCAATCATCATTTCCGGAAAACGCAGCAGTGCCGTGCTGCTCTCTGCGGAAGATTGGAGCGCAATTCAAGAAACCTTGTATCTACTGGCTGTGCCTGGCATGCGCGAGTCCATCAAAGCTGGTATGGCCGAGCCCCTCGCAAGAAGTTCGAAGGCGCTTAAGTGGTGAGTTGGGCAATTGTCTATGCCAAGCAAGCAATGAAGGACGCAAAAAAGCTTGCTGCAAGTGGTCTTAAACCAAAGGCACAAGAACTGCTTGCCGTTCTTGCCGGCGACCCATTTCAAAATCCTCCACCCTTCGAAAAGTTGGTCGGTGATCTTGCTGGCGCGTACTCTCGCCGCATCAATATTCAGCACCGCATTGTGTACGAGGTCTTTACCAAAGAGAAAACGGTTCGTGTCCTACGTATGTGGACACACTATGAGTGAGCAGAGGCCCAACCCATCCATCAACACGGACGCTGCGCGATGAAGCCGCGCAGCGCCCCTCACTTCCACTCGTTATGCGTCTAGGTCCACCTCATGAGAACTACAGGCTGTTGCAGGAAGGTAGTCATTGCCATTGGCGCGCTCTCATTCAGGCATCCAAAACTCGAAGCCCAATGTTGCAGGGAGAAAAGCAATGTCCAGCCTCGTCTTGTATGGAAATGAATTCGACGGCCACCTGGAAAACGGCCTGACTCCGCAATTCTTCAAATATCGCATTCTTGCCGAAGGTGATTCATGGATGGACAGAAGCGCGATGTTCCACACCTCCTTGCTGCAAAAACTGGCGCCGAAAATGGATGCCGCCGGCGATGACGTGTTGATCATCAACCTGGCTCGTTTTGGCGACACGATGCGTCGGATCGGCGATTGCGCGGATGGCGAGTTCGGTTTGTGGATCAACACCGACTTCGACTGGAAGTTCGATGCCGTGCTGCTGAGCGCCGGCGGCAACGATTTCATCGACGCTGCCCGTGATCCCGATGCCGGCCAGGGGATCCTGAGGAATCTTGCCGGTGCACCGTTACCAACCCTCGGCAGGGACTGTCTCGATCGCAACGCAGTCGAGCGCCTGGTCACCGGCTATCTGGCCCCGGGTTTTGCCGCCCTTTACGCTGAAGTGCAGACTAGCCGGCACGCCGGAGTGCCGCTTTTCCTCAACCTCTACAACACGCCCGTGGCACGCAACGCCCCGGCATTTCCGGGTGGCAGGTCATGGCTCTTCGAGGCCTATGTCAAAAACGGCATTCCGCCGCATCTCTGGCAAGACCTTACCAGCGGCATCTTCGAGGACGTTCAAGCTGCGATATCCGGATGGGCCGTCGGTCGCAGCGGACTTTATTGTGTTCCGACCAATGGCACGCTTGTCGCTGCCGACCCGAATGCGCCGGGAAGTAGCGGCGATTGGCTGAATGAAATCCACCCCAACGCTTCCGGATGGGAAAAGCTTGCGGGGGTCTGGCAAAAGGCCATCAAGACGGTGCTGCCCTAGCAGGCCCGCTGCCGTCGCCGGCGGGCGTGGCGGGCGCCCTGAAAGTCGGCGCTGTCGGCACGGCGCAGTTCAGCCCGTTCCGCGCGCCCGCTGCTTGGCCGCGACGTAGTCGGCGTGCGAGATATAGAGCAGGTCGGCGATCTTGCGCATGAAGTGCTGTTCGTGCGCGTCGAGATGGCCGTCGGCGAAGGCGACCTGCCAGAGGTTTTCGACCACTTCGATTTTCTGTTCCCGGCTGAAGTGCTTGTTGATCAGCGAGGTGAACTGGAAGTAGTCGGTCGCCTGTTTGGCTTCTTCCGCGGCAAGGCTCATCAGCGTGTTGACCTCCGGCGCCGTAATGCCGAAGCGGGTTTGCAGCGCGCCGGCCACGCTCGCCGTTTCAGCGTCCGTGACCGAACTGTCCATGCGCATCATTTCCAGCAGCAGGGCCGCCGCCGCGACATGCAGCGCGTGTTGTGAGCCGACGCCTGGCTGGCTTGCGGCCGGCGCGATCATCTGCGTGAAAAAATCCCTGATGCCGTCGATCATGCGGTGGTGCTCCCTAGAGTGACAATGGGCTGGCATAGCCCGTGAGTTCGAGATAGCCGCGCCCCGCGAGGGTACCGCGAATCTTCACCAGCCCTTCCCAGTAGCTGACCGGCATAGGGCGGCGCGCGGAGAGTTCCTGCGCGTCCTGCACCGGCACGGTCTCGAAGCGGTGCGCTCCGCAGCGGATTTCCATCTGCACCGGGTAGCGCGCGCCGTTGCGCGGCGAGGTCCAGTGGCGCCGCGGCGTGAAGCTTACCTCATGGGCGCCGAACTGCCGCCGGCGGCCGCCGGCGTCGCGCAGCGCGGCGTGGGCATAGAGCGTGGCGCCGGCGGCGTTGCGGATGCGGAAGGCCATCAGCGCACCGCCATCGTCGAGGTTGATGCCGATCCAGTCCCAGCCGACGCTGCCGGCCGCCAGCACCTCGCTCGACCATTCGTGGTCGAACCAGGCGCGGCCCTTTGCGGCTTCGGCCTTGCTGTTCAGGGTGAGGCTGCCGGCCACCTGCAGCTGCGGCCAGCTCACGTAATGGCTGGCCAGCGCGGGGCGCGGTCCCTTCTGCGACCAGCCGCCGTCGCCTTGCAGCAACAGCGGCTGGCTTGGTTTGAGCGTCAGGTCGAAGGCGAAGGCGGCATCCTGCAGCTTGAGACGGAAATGCTCGGCGACTCCGACGCCGCTGCGGCGCAGGGTCCAGGCGCCGACATTTACGTCGCAGTCGGCGGTGGCAAAGCCGGCGCCGAGGTTGGCGCGGCCGGCGCGTTCGGCATGCAGCAGGGGCTTGCCCGGCGGCGTGACGGCGGCGTGGGCGAAGAGGATCTGGCTCGGGGCGATCGGTGACTTGAGATCTTCGGCCAGCCCGGGCCGGCTGCGGAAAAAGGTGAGCTGAAAGCCGATGTCGCGTTGAGGCAGATCGAGCGCGCCGGTGACGTACCACCACTCGGTGCGGAATTCCGGGTGGGCGCCGTGATCGCGCGGGAAGGCGAGGCGCGTGGCGCGGCTCGCCGCCGGGTAGTTCGGGGCGGGCCGGTTTGCGGCGGCAGCAAGGGATGGCAGCAGCAGCGGCATCAGCAGGAAGTCGCGGCGGCGCATCGCGTGCCTACTGCGCGTTCGCCAATACCTGCGCCGCCGGCAGGCGCGTGGCCTGGCGTGCGGCGAAGCGGCTGGCGACGATGGCGGCGGCCAGCGTCAGCGCCGCGCCGGGCAGCACCTGCATCCAGGGAATCCGCAGGTCCATGCGCCAGTGGAAGGCCTGCGGGTTGACCACGTGGGTCAGTATCGCGCCCACCGCGATGCCGCAGACCAGGCCTACAGCGAGGCCGATGGTGGCGATCAGCGCGCCTTCGAAGACCACGGCGCGGGTCAGCATGGCGCGATCGAAGCCGAGGGCGGAAAGCGTCGCCAGTTCCCGTGCGCGCAGCCAGACGCTGGCGGCCAGGGTCACGGCCAGGCCGAAGAGGCCGATCAGCATGGCGGCGGCTTCCAGCGCATAAGTGACGGCAAAGCTTTTGTCGAAAATGTTCAGGCTCAGTTGGCGGACCTCGCCGGCTTCCGCGGTTTCGATGCCGAACTTCGTTGCTGCGCGCGCCAGCCAATCGCGGGCGGCCGCGTCGCCGTCCTGGCGCGGCCACAAGGCCAGTTCGGTGGCTTCGAAACTGCCGCCCAGCGCGCGATAGTCGAGGCTGCCGATGACCACTGCGCCGAACTGGCGCGCGTAGTCGCGCCAGACGCCGCCGACGAAGACCTCGACCTCGCGCCCGAGCAGCGGCAGGCGCAGGGTCTGCCCGGCTTGCAGGCGATACAGTTCCTGCATCGGTTCGCTGATCCAGACCGGAATGCTTCCCGTCGGCGCGGCGATGACTTCCCCGGTGAAAGGCAGGCGCGCGCCCGGATCGGCACGGTCCAGTTCGCGCACCAGCACGGCCACGGCGGGGCGCCGCGGATCGAGGCTCAGCGCACCGGCGGCCATGCGTTCGATGCGGGCGAAGGGCGCGTGTTCCAGCGCGGCGAGCAGCTCCGCCGGCAGCGGCACGCCCTTGCTGCGCACGTAATACGGCGCCGGCAGCACCACGTCCAGCCACTGGTCGAGCGCGACGCGAAAGCTGGACACCATGGTGACCATGCTCACCGTCAGCGCGAAGCTGACGATCAGCCCGCTGGCGGCCACCTGCGCCATCAGCGGCGCCTGGATCACGTTCTGCACCGCGATGCGCTGCGCGGCCGGCAGTTCGCGGCGGGCGAAGGCGCCGAAGACCAGTTGCGTGACCACGGGTGCTACGGCGATGCCCAGCACCAGCACCAGTGCGATCGCGGCGTAGCCGGGCAGCGGCAGTTCGTAGATCGCCGGCAAGCGCGTCAGCGCGAGCGCGGCGCCGGCGATCAGGACGAGCGCCAGCACCTTGCCGGCGCGCGGTCGCGGCGCGTCGTCCTGAGCGGCGGGCGGGCGTTGCGCGAAGCCGGTCTTCAGCGCCTGCGCCAGCGGCTGCACGCGGTTGAGCCAGGCGGGATAGAGCGCACCGCCGAGGCTGGCGGCGCAGCCCAGCGCAAGAAAGACCAGTGCGGGCACCAGTTCCGGCACGATCACCGGCGCACCGCCGGAGAAGAAGCCGCCGCCGAGGTCGCCGCCCATGAGCCGCGTGAATGCCACGGCCATGGCCCAGCCCAGCGCGAGGCCGATCACGGCGCCCGGCACGCCGATCGCCAGGCCTTCGAACAGCACCTGCAACAGGCGCATGCGCGGCGAAAGGCCGAGCACGCCGAGCAGGGCGAACTGGGTCGAGCGCTGCGCCACGGCGGTGAGTTGCGTGGCGAAGACGAGGAAGCCGCCGGTGAGCAGGGCGACCAGCGCCAGCACGTTGAGATTGACGCGATAGGCGCGCGAAATGTTGGACAGCCGCGCCTGGTTGTCGGCGGCGGCGCGCAGGGTGAGGCCGGGCGGCAGTTTGCCCGTCCAGGTGTTGAGCCAGCCGGCCAGCTTCGTGCCGGGTACCAGGCGTATGCGACCTTCGCTGACGGCGTCGGTCGGGCCGAAGTGCGCCTGCACGCGGGCGATGTCGGCCACCAGCAGCAGGTCGTCGGGGCGCGCGGCGGGCAGGTCGCCGGCGATGCGCGTGGACCAGGTGGCGTCGCCGCGCGTCACCGTGACGCCGGCGCCAGCGCTGTGCGTCCCTTCGGGAACTTTTGTTTGCAGGCGCGCCAGCAGCGCGGGCGAAGCGTACACGCCGTCCTCGAAAATGCCGCCGCCAGCGATCGATGTGCCCTGGCGCGGCAGCAGGTCGGGCATCAGCAGGCCGGCGCTGAAGACGTCGAGGCCGATCAGGCGCACGGTGAGTTCGCCGGCTCGCACGCGGGTCTCGATCACCGGTACGACGAGCGCCACGGCTTCGTCGCGCGCCAGTTCGTTGATCAGCGCCAGCGGCACGCGGCCGGCGCTGTCCTGCGGCGCGATCACGGCGTCGGGTTCGCCCTGCACGCTTTTCATGGCCTGCGAAAAATCCGCCAGCGCGGCGTCGTTGATCAGGTGGATCGTATAGCCCAGCGCCACGCCGAGGGCAATGGCGAGCATGGACAGCGCGGTGGCGGTGCGTCGCGTCTGGAACTGGGCGCGGATCAGCCACCACGACAGCTTGTTCATCCCAAGAGCCTCACCACAGAGACACAGAGGCACAGAGAAAGTCGATGAACCAAAGTCTTGCGGATCGGCGACCGCTCACCCGTCGGGTGAACTGACGTTACGACGCAGCGCTTTGTGCTTCCTCTGTGTTCTCTGTGCCTCTGTGGTTCAACTGATTTTTCCAGGGTCATCGCAGCCCTTCCGGCGTCAGCGTCAGGATGCGGTCGCAGCTTTGCGCGACGTGCTGCGAATGGGTGACGATCAGCGCGCTGGCGTGTTCTTCGCGCACGCGTTCGAGCAGCAGGGCGAGGATCTCGTCGGCGGTGCGCGGATCGAGGTTGCCGGTGGGTTCGTCGGCCAGGATCAGCGCCGGCCGGTGCACCAGTGCGCGGGCGATCGCCATGCGCTGCAGTTCGCCGCCCGACAGCGTCGCCGGCCAGCGCGGGCCGAAGCCGGAAAGCCCGACGCGCGCCAGCAGGCTTTCGATGCGCGCCGCGTGCTCCCGCGCCGCGACACCGCCTAGCAGCAGCGGTACTGCGATGTTTTGCGCCACGGTCAGCGTGGGCAGGACATGGAAGGCCTGGAAGACGAAGCCGATGGTCGTGGCGCGTAGCGCAGCCCGCGCGGCTTCGTCGAGGCGGACCA
Source organism: Betaproteobacteria bacterium (assembly GCA_031389965.1). GTDB lineage: Bacteria > Pseudomonadota > Gammaproteobacteria > Burkholderiales > Rhodocyclaceae > Sulfuritalea. Next base: position 3,214 of record JANMTA010000305.1, on the reverse strand, counting down.
TGTCGTGCGCCTGCGGGCCGATCAGGATGGCGCCGGTAGCGGCCGGTTCCAGCCCGGCGATGCAGTTGAGCAGGGTGCTCTTGCCGACGCCGGATTCGCCGACCAGGGCGACAATCTCGCCAGCCGCGACGGAAAAGCCGAGCTCGCTGAACACCGGCCGCGCGGCATTGGGATGGCGCTTCGACAGATTGCTAATGCTCAGCATGGCTCTAAGGCGTACCACCTCCGGCCGCACCGGGGGCCGACAACAGCTCGCGCAGCGACGGAATCGGCATCAGCTTGGCGCCGGGCTTTGCTTGCTTTTCGGTTTTTTTCGCGGCTGTTCATCGCGCATGCACTTTTTCAGTTCCTTGCCGGCCTTGGCTTTGCAGATTTCCCTGGCTTTCTGCGCGGCTGCGCAGTCCTGCGGGTTTTTCGACTTGCTGCAATCGGGCGGCGGGATGCTCGCATCGAGGCAGACGCGCCGTTCGGCGCCGCGCTTCTCGCTGCAGGCTTTCAGCATGGCCTGGCGCGCCTCGCAGCGTACCGGGTCGCGCGCCCTGGCGCAGTCGTCGGCAGCCGATTCGGCGCAGGCCGGTTGCCAGAGCAGGGCGCCCGCCGCCAGTATCAGCAGTCGTTTCATGTGGATTCACCTCGACGGGCTAGTGAAACAGGTCGCGGAATAATACTCCCGCATTGAGGCAAGGCCGGGTTGTCGGCTATAGTTCGCCGTGTCACCAGCGCCGACTTTCCTGACCTGCGTCGTATCGGACTTTGCCATGAGCCAAACCACCATCAAGGATCACCGCCTGACGCTGCCGGAAGTGGTCGACGCCCTCGCCGCTGATGGCCTGATCCCTGCTGCCGATGCGGACAAGTTCAAGCAGGAGCGCCGTTACTTCAAGGGCGATACCCACCCGCTGACGATCATCGCCGAGCAGCGCTGGAAATCGCTGCAGCCACCGCACCGGGTACTCGACCTGGACGGCCTGACGCAATGGATGGCGAAGTGGTGCGGGCTCGACTATCTGCACATCGATCCGCTGAAGATCAACTTTGCCGCGGTGACGGGGATCATGAGCAGCAGCTATGCGACGCGATTCCGCATCCTGCCGGTGGAGGTCAAACCCCATGAGGTGGTGATCGCCACCGCCGAGCCTTTCCAGCGCGGCTGGGAAGCGGAGATGCAGCCGATACTGCGCAAGGAGATTCGCCGCGTCATCAGCAACCCGGAAGACATCGTCCGTTACCAGGTCGAGTTCTACAACCTGGCCAAGTTCATCAAGGGTGCGGCGAATCTGGGCGACATCGCCGGCGGCGGCTCGAACTTCGAACAGCTGGTCGAACTGGGCAAGAGCAACAAGCAGTTCGACGCCAACGACCAGCACATCGTGCGCATCGTCGATTGGCTCTGGCAGTACGCCTTCGAGCAGCGCGCCTCGGACATCCACGTCGAGCCGCGGCGCAATCTGGGCATCGTGCGCTTTCGCATCGACGGCGTCCTGCATCAGGTGTACCAGATCCCGATGACGGTGCTCAATGCCATGACCAGCCGCATCAAGATTCTCGGCCGCATGGACGTGATCGAGAAGCGCCGCCCGCAGGACGGCCGGATCAAGACGCGCACGCAGGACGGGCAGGAGGTCGAACTGCGGCTGTCGACCTTGCCGACCGTATTTGGCGAAAAGCTGGTGATGCGGATTTTCGATCCGGAGGTGCTGGTCCGCGACTTTTCCGAGTTGGGTTTCGCCCCCGAGGAAAATGCGATTTGGCGCGACATGTCGTCGCAGCCCAACGGCATCATCCTGGTGACGGGTCCCACCGGCAGCGGCAAGACCGTGACCCTGTATTCGACGCTGAAGAGCCTCGCCACGCCGGAGGTGAATGTGTGCACCCTGGAGGACCCGATCGAAATGATCGAAGGATCCTTCAACCAGGTGCAGATCCTGCCCGACATCGGCATGGGCTTTGCCGAGGGCATCCGCTCCCTGATGCGGCAGGACCCGGACATCATCATGGTCGGCGAAATCCGCGACCTGGAGACGGCCGACATGGCCATCCAGGCAGCGCTGACCGGCCACCTCGTATTGTCCACCCTGCATACCAACGACGCGCCTTCCGCGATCACGCGGCTGGTCGAACTCGGGGTGCCGTCTTACATGCTGTCGGCGACCGTGCTGGGTGTCATGGCGCAGCGCCTGATCCGCACGCTGTGTCCACAATGCAAGCAGCCCGGCGGGCTGCGTGCCGAGGATGAGGCGGCATGGACCGCACTGGTCGCGCCGTGGAAGTCCACCATGCCGGCCCAGCTCTACCATCCGGTGGGCTGCCTCGACTGTCGCATGACGGGCTTCAAGGGGCGGGTCGGCATCTACGAGATCATGTCGATGTCGGCCGAGATCAAGAAACTCGTGGCGGACGGTGCCGAACTGGCCAGGCTGCGCGAGCAGGCGATGCGCGAAGGCATGAAGCCGCTGCGTATCGCCGGCGCGAAAAAGGTCGCGGCGGGACTGACGACCATTGCCGAGATCATCAAGGTCGCGCCGCCGATGTTCGACGCGAACTGATCCCGGAGAATCTCAGGCCTGAAGTCGTCGTTAACGTGAAAAAACGAAACTTGGCATCGTGACTATGCGCGTTAGTACTTCTTGTAGTCCTTGCCGTAGAACGCCGGCACGCGACCGACCAGGGCCTCGAGCAGCGTGAGTTCGTCGTCGGTGTGGTTGATGACCTCGGCGGGGACCATCATCTTCGGCATCTTCATGTCGTTGTGGATGTACATCGGCTTGTCGTGGTGCGTCGTGCTGTAACGCTCGACTTCCTTCGGTGCCGCAGAGGGCGTCAATTCGACCTCGCCGTAGCAGAGGCAGAAGTAGGTGCGTGCCTTGGCGCCATGATTTTCTTCCTCGATGTAGCAGCCGGTGCCGCGTATGCCGATGGTGGCGGTCGATACCTGGATGGTTTTCGCGCCCTTGCCGAAGACGGAGAGGATCTTGCCCGATACCACGCGCATCAGGTTCTTCACCGCCTCGCTGCCGAAACTCACCGTAGTGAGTTCGCGCTGCATGAAGGCGTCCTGGCCGATCACGTAGATGGCTTCGCTGTTGCGACCGGTGACGATGGTGTCGCCCGGCATGATGAGTTGGCCTTCCGTGGCCACCTTGTGGTTGACGATGACTTCGCCGCGCACCTTGTGCAGTCCGGGTCGGATCGGCGCGTCGCCCTTGGCCAGCGC
>JANMTA010000300.1:0-8312 GCA_031389965.1 Betaproteobacteria bacterium | reverse complement strand
GCCGGCCTTGATGTGCGGGTCGTGACAGGTCGTACACTGCACCTGCCCGGCATTCGATGGCCCGGTAGGATCGAGCGGCAGCACGGGGCGGTTCGCGCCCTGCCCCGCCGCGCGCGGGCCGAACAGGGGATGGGTGCCGGGGGTGATGATGATGGTCGAGTTCTGGCTGCCATCGGGCACGCGCAGCTCGCCGTCACGGTTGGCAAGCGCGGCGACGTAGGTTACGGAAATCGGATGGTCGTTGGTCAGGTCGAAGCCCGTGGTCTGCCCCAGCGCACCGGCACCGAGGTTCCGGGTGTAACCGGTGGCGGTGCCGCTGCCCGGTGGCATGATGCCGCCGGCGCCGGTGTTCGCCACCGTGATCGCGGCCGGATTGTTCACTCCGCGCAGCACGCGCACGCTGCCCAGGGCCATGGCGCCGTCGTGGCATGAGAGGCAGAGCTTGGAACTGCCCAGCGGCTGTTGCAGCGAGGTGCCGAGAATGGTTTCCGCGTCGAGCGACCTGGAGGTATAGACGGTATACCGACTGGTACTGGCATCGGCGGTCACGGTCTTGTTCCACAGCGGCGGCACCGCGTTCGCGCCGGTATCGGCGCCGTGCGGCGTGTGGCAGAACACGCAGATCTGGTTTTCGCCACCGGGAGCAGCCTTGACCGCTCCGGGGCCGGAGGATGACAGGTTATGCACCGTATTTTTGACATCGGAGCTGCGCTGCGCCCAGACCGGCCCCATCGCCGCGACGGATATCGCGGCACAGAACGCCAGCAAGGCCTTTGCCATGTGCGATTCAATCCGGATCATTTTCCACGCCCCCGCCAAGAAACTGAAACACCGCCACCCGACTGTTCAACATGTCTGCCACATATACCCTGTTTCGTGAATCAACCCAGACACCGGAAGGAAGATGAAACTTTCCTCCGGCAAACCCGGTGCCCCCCAGCGGCATGAGGAATTCGCCGCGACGGTTGTAAATCAGCAGGAAATCGAAGTAGGACTCGATTACATAAACATTATCCTCGCTGTCGACCGCGACGCCCTTCGGTCGGTTCAAATCGCCGATGAACATGCCTCGCTTGCCGATGGTGGCAAGATACTCGCCGGTTTTGGTGGAGAACACCTGGACCCGTGCATTCATGGTGTCGGTGACATAGAGCTTGTCTCGGGCAAGGGCAATATGGGTCGGATAGTTGAATTCGCCGGGGCCTTCCCCGCGCGCTCCCAGTTCAGCAAGCAAGATGCCTTCCATGTTGAAGATCTTGATCTGGTGTGCCCCGGTATCGGCCACATAAAGCTTGCCAGCCACCGGATCGAAGGCCACCCCGTTCGGCCGTTGCAGATGATTGCGGCCGATGCTCGGCAGCGTCTCGCCGTTGGCGGAAAGCCGGGCCACCAGGCCCAGTTCCGCATCGGCCACGAAAATCTGCTGCTCCGGCCCGAGGGCGATGCCGACCGGGCTGATGAAGTCAAGCAAACCTTCGACCTTCGACCAGACCTTCACTTCGGGGATCTTTTCGTCAAACATGAATACCGCACCGCGCCCGATGTCCGTGACGAACACGCGCCCCTTGTTGTCGACCGCGCCCGCCTGCGGACGATCCAGAACCATGGGTGGTGCTGGACCGGCGAGGATGTCCAGCATGCGGAAAATACTGTTGGCGAATCCCTTGCCGAACTCTTCGGGGCGGCTGATGTTGTTTTCGCCGCGCAGTTCGCCCAGATACACATAGCGCGGCACCTCGCCATCGGCGGGCGGCGGAAACATCAGTTGTCGCCTGTCGGCCGTGGCATCCAGTCCCATGGTAAACACCGGCTTCTCGCGCAGGCCGCCACAGCCGGCGAGACTCAGCGCGATCAACAGGCACGCGAGTAGCGGCTTCATCGGCACGTCCCGACGGACCCGAGGCTGTGCAGGCAGGCAGCGCACGGGCCGGGCGACCGGTCGGTTCTCATCGGCAAGGGATTCCCACACTATTCGTCTCGACTTTTCTCACCAGCGGCCCGGCCCGCCGGTTTCGTGTCCGCCCACGATTCCCGTCGGCAAGCCGCGCTTCCCGGAGTGACACACATCGCATTTATCCACCGCCCACGCAATGTCGCCATTGTGGCACGCGCCGCAAAAGCGCCCCTCGACAATATCGGCCATGTTGAAGTCATTGGCGCCGACACGCATCTTGAATCCCAGTTCGGCATGACACACCTTGCAGCGAAAGCGGATGCGGTGGAACCAGTGCGGGAAAACCACCGGGCGCATGCCCTCCTTTTCCGCGCGGCGATTCAGGACCACGTCCGCGTACTCCGCGGCAGCGGGGGGAATCTCTCCCGCCATGATCGCCAGGAGCGCCAGCAACACACCGAGCTTTCTTGCGCGCATCACTTGGGCGGCACGGCGTGTGGGGGAATGGCGATGGGCAGGGTCGGCATCGGTTTCTGCTGCCCCGGTCGCGACACGCTGTGGCAACGAAAGCACTCGGTCAGGGGAAACGACACCGCACCGTGACACACGCCGCATTGCTCGCCATTGAGGATCGACAGCATGGACAGCTTGTTCGCCCCCGGTTCCTTTTTGAACAACTCATCGTGACAATTCGTGCAATCAAGCCACTGGGTATGCTGCCGATGCGGAAAGCGGACGATCGGCATGCCGCCTTTGAGGTTGAGCAGGACGTCGGCATCGTAAACCTGAATCTTGGTGTCGGGGCGAATGTTGGCGCGCGGATTGATTTGGTTCTTTTCCAGCGACTGAACCCAGCGCACCATGTTCCCCGCGTTGTCGGGCGTCAGCTTCGACAGGGCGTCTCCGGGTTCCTGCAGTTGCTTGATGGCGGGGCCGCGCGGGTCGTGAATTCCGTCCTTGATCAGGGTCTCCCAGCTCTGGGCCGACGCCAGAAGGCTCGCCAGCGCGCAGGCGGCGAGGAAAACCCGGCGCGCCAGCCTAGCCGGGGATATAGATACCAGCATTTCGTATGGCGCGCACCAGTTCCGTGGTCGAATCCTCCAACAGCTTCACCGCCTCGGCGAAATCCTTGCGGGACGCCGCGGCATCCGCCTTGAGCCTCAACTCCGCAGCCTTGGAGAGAAAATTCCTGACCATTTCACCGGATGCCTTCTGATCGTCGACAAGCACTTTGATCAGCATCTGGTGCGTATTGTTCCGGTCGATTTCATAATGAAATTCTTCTTCCTTGTTGGCGAAGTTCAGGGAGCGGGTCAGGGTGTCACCACTGCGCAGACTGGTCAGCCCGGCTTTGGCCACCAGGTAACCGCGATCGACCTCGACATGGGCTTCCTTGAACTTGCGGTCTTTCGCCAGGAGCGCGGCGGCAGCGATCGATTTCTCGATCTGCCCGACGGTTTCTTTCACGCCCTTGGCTGACTTTTCGTCCGATACCCGCTTGTAGGCCCCGAGCAGCGCGTTCACGCTTTCCAGGCGCAGCAGGTAGTCGTTCTCCAGCTTCTTGGCGCTGACCTGTTCCGGCGCGGCAAAACGCACCGCGTCGAAGAAGGTCGAACGCGATTCGGTCAGCAGCGCCGAGGCCTTTTCCAGGTTGCCCTGGTCCAGCGCGGCCCTGGCCGCACGGTGCAGTTCGCGCGCACGGTCGCGTCGCTGCAGCGCTTCCGGCGCCTTGCTCGATTCGATCTGGCGCGCGGCGGAAGAACTTTCCAGCAGTTTCCCCACGGAATCGAGGTTGGACGACAGTTGCGTCTTGTCCATCTTGTTGCCGGCCAGGCGCGATGCGGCACTCTCGGGGGCGTCGGCCGGCGCGGTCTGCGCCAGCACGCCGCCGCAAGCAAGCAGCGAAATCAGCAAGACTACGGGCTTGTTCATCGCCATGCCTCCTTATTTCGCCGGCGCCGCAACCGCCTGCGCGGGCCGGAATTCCTTCTTCTTGGAATGGCACAGACGGCACTCCGAAACCGGAAAGGCCACCTTGCCGTGACAGACACCGCACTTCTCGCCGAGCAGGATCGCCGCCATGCTGATCACGTTGGCGCCTTTCTGCGGCAAAAAGATCGCCGGATGGCAATTCGAGCAGTCGAGCCACTCGGTGTGCTGCTTGTGCGGATACACCACATCGGGCATCGAGCCCTTCACCTCGCGCACGATATTAAGATCGATGACAACCGGCGTGGCGGCCGGATCGCCTTTGTCCCAGCGCGGCTTGATCTTGCCCTCATCCAGCGCCTTGACCCAGTTGATCCGGTTTCCGGAAAGGCCCTTGGGCAAGGGGCCATAGGCGGCCAAAGGCGCCATCAGGGCCAGCGTGCCGTCGTTGGCGGGATCATGGATGCCGTCTTCGGCGGGCGGCAGATTGCGCTTGCCGACCGGCTTCAGCAAGCGGTTGAAGGAATTGATGTCGGCCGCCGAGGCGCCAGAGGTGTTGGCTGACACATCGACCGCCACTGCCGGCGCTGCGGCGACAGCGGCAGGCGCTGCCGCGGGAGCAGGCGCCGCGGTGGCCTTGGGTGCAGCGGCGGCGGCAGGTGCAGGCGCTGCGGTGGCCTTGGGTGCAGCGGCGGCGGCAGGTGCAGGCGCTGCGGTGGCCTTGGATGCAGCGGCGGCGGGTGCAGGCACCGCGGCTGCAGCCGGCTTCGCCGGGCTCGCACTGGCACCCTTGACCGATGCCACCATGTAGTCGACCGCCGCCTTGACCTCCGCATCGGAAGCGGCGGTGTTGCCGCCCTTGGCCGGCATGCCCTTGGGCGTGCCGTTCAGGGCGCTGGTGTATAGGCGCGCCGTGCCGCCGGCCATGCGCGGCTGCCAGTCGGCGGCGTTACCCAGCCGCGGCGCGCCGGCGATTCCGGCCGCATGGCAGACCGCGCAGGTCTTGGCATACAAATCCTTGCCGGCATCGGCCGCAGCGGCCGGTGCCGCCAGCAACCATGAAAAGGCGAGCGCCGGAATCGCCAGCGTCGCAACGCGTTTTGTCCGTTCAATTCTCATGATCGACCGTCCTTTATTTCTTCGGCGCAGCAACGGGGGCAAGCTGCTGGATCGTGCTTTCGTGCACCTGGGTCGGGGTGCCCGGCTTGCCCGAGTGGCACAGGTTGCAGTTCTCCACCGACCAGGCGAGATCGCCGTTGTGGCAGGCGCCGCAATATTGGCCGTCGATGATCTTCACCATGTTGATTTCATTGCCGCCGGCCTTGAACTTGAAGCCGAGATCGGCGTGGCAGACCTTGCAGCGAAAGCGCACGCGATGAAACCAGTGCGGGAAGATCGCCGGCCGCATGCCCGCCGCGTCCGAATAATTATTGATAACGACATCGCCATATTCGGCGCGCGCCTCGTCGATGTCGACGCTCAGCACCGCGACCGGGGCCAACAGAATCAGCAGCAAGCGCCGCCAGAAAGATTTCCCGAACATGATTTTCCTCTGTGCAAAAACCAGACGCGAAGTTTAACCGCGCGTCGCGGCCGTTACCAGCGTCCGTCAAAAAAACCGTCAAATACCCGATTGACGGAACCAAACAGGACAGCACTTTGTTGACCATTCTGTGAAATCATGGCGCCATTCAGCCGAAAGCTCAGACGGCCGATCCGGTAGTCAAGCATGTTCTGAAACGAAATGCTTTGCTGACTCTGCGACGCCAGCGCGTTGCCACCGGTCAGAGTAAATTGGTTCGATTGGCTGCTGACCCACAGCAGGTTGGCGCTGTAGTTCAAGTTCCGAATGGAAAACGGGCTGGAATGGGTGTAATTCAGGGACACGCTGCCGGTCAGCTGCGTTTGGCGGTCGATGATGCTGAGCTGACTCAAGTCCTGCGATTGAGCGGTTCCCGTGTTGTTCTGGCTCCAGACGAGATTGGCATTGAAGCTTAGCGCGGCCCGCGAGCTTAACTGATACATGACCGCCCCCAGAAGGCTCACCGTTAAGTAATCGTTGTTGCCGGACTGACCGGAGCTGATGGTATAACCGCCGGTGCCGCCGAGGTTTGCGGTCAGTGCCTCCCCGTATTGGGCGCGCCAGGACGCACCGGCCGTATTGGACAGCGAATAGGACGTGCTGCCCTGGGATTGCGCGAATCCCAGACTTTGACCGGCATTCAGGTTGATTGACTGACGATCGTCGATGACGATCGTCCGCACCAGACTGTGATTGACCGATGCGCTGGGGTTCACCGAACTGTCTCCCGTATTCGAAAAGAAGCTGTTGAGACTGCCGCCGGCGCCCCAACTGTAGATGTAGCTGCCAAAGGTCAGGGGATCGCCCGCGTAAAACGCGTTGGCACCGGCCGATGCCGTAGTGAAACGGTTCCCGTTTGAAGCTGCCGATGTCAGGCTATTCCCGGTTGAAGACGTCGCTGCCAGGCGATTCCCGTCCGAGTTTGAAGATGTCGTTGTCAGGCTTCCCGAGCCGGATACGGAAAAATTGTTGTTGAAGCGGTAATTTCCTGAAACAAAACCGCCAAGACTTTGTTGGCTGTTCTGACTGCTGGCCACCCCCGCCCCCGTCGACGCCGGCACCTGCAATGAGGTCTCAGTCTGAGTCAGAAAGGCGCCACCGGTCACCGTCAAGGGCAGATCCTCGAACGGCAGCCAGTTGAAATTACTGGAGGCGAGAAAGATCGTCGAATCATTACTGACCGAGACCGCGCCTTGCAACTGGTCACCCCGAGTGCCGGACAGCGTCACCGAATTGTTGATGCTGAGGTCTTCGTGCACCTTCCAGTTGTGACTGGCATTGGCACTCAGCAGCGTCGACTGCAGCCCGTAACGGCCGTTTGAGTCGGGAAAATTCCCAAAAAGGTTGATATTGAAGGAGTGTTCGCCTTCCAGCAGATGCTCGGGCTCAAACACCCGCCGGGTCGAGTAACTCCCCTGCATGCTGGACGAGTGACCGCTCTCGCGACCAATGGACAGGCTGTTGCGATTGTAGCTCGCGGAGTATCTGTCGCGACCGTCCGCCGTGCGGTAGTCCTGACGCAAGCCAATGTGGGTGCTGGAGCCAGGATATTTTTCGCCATTGCTCTTTGATTCCGTCGTGCTGTGGCCAAGGCTTGCCGAAAAGGGGAAAAGGCTGACCGGAAACAGGTTGATAGCCCCACCGATGCTGTATGTGTCCCCCGAGCTTTTTATCTTCGGCCCCGTCGCCACAGATTGCCAAGTGTCCGATGAATTCATGCCGAACGTGCTTGTCCACTGTGCAATATAAGGTGCAACGATGAAACTGCTGGCCTGCACCGACAGATCGTTGTTAATGCTGAAGGTTCTGCCTCCATTTCCGTCACTGAACATGTTTCCGCTGGTGCCGGTATTTCCCATCCAGCGAATCGGCGCCATACCCCAGCTTTCGCCGCTCAGGTCGGGCAGCCCGGACTCTGCTGCTTTTCCCTGAGCGGTCGCCCGCCTGTCGTCCCCTGCCGGCGGTATTCGCGATGGGGCGGGGGTCGGATCAAACGGAATCGGCGCCGAGGGTTGTAGCGGCTCGTCATCCTCCCTAACGCCGCTTCGCACTAGACCCTCGCCGCCCCTAACGATGCGCCCGCTTGCGGTGGCGGCAAGCGCACCATCGCCTCGCGTCGTCTCCGCGGCAACGGTGACTGCCCGCAGTGGCGCCACGGCGGCGGTGGCGGCGGCGCTCGTGGCGCCGGCGCGCAAGACGAGTGTTGGTTCAAGCCGCAGCGACGCCCAGGTCATTTTCGTCGACCGCGCTTCGCCTGCCGCTTGCCTGCTGTGTTGCCCCGGCTTGCCGCCTTCATCCAGTTGCAGCGACATGCGCAACGCAGGGAGCGCATCCGTCGAATTGCCTGGAGCGCCGCCGGCTGGCTGCGATTCTGACGCCCAAGGGTTACCGGCGCACATCGCGCCGCCCATTGCCCCGACCAGCACACGCCACAAGCACCGGCGCCGAAGGGCCGCGGGGCCGGTCTTCACGGGCAACTCATGAATGAAGTAGAAACCGGGATCAATCCTGGAACTTCGATCCTGGCAACGGCCAACCGCAGGAGCGATTGCCGCTGACTGCCGGGTCCGCCGTCAAGCTCTGCCGCTGATGCCGCGCACATGCCTCAAAAAGCTACCTGGCCGCCGCCTTGCCCGGTGCCTCGATCACGATCTTCGCCTCGCTTCTGAGCCTGACCAGGAAATCCTGCCAGGCCTTGTCCCTGGTTTCACGGTGAAGCAGATCACGCGCCCGCTCGGCGACGCGCTCGAAGGGTTGCAGTGCGGGCGGGATGCGGTCTTCGATCCTGAAGATGCCGATTCCCTGCAGGGTCTGGACCGGATCGCCCACCTCTCCGAGCTTGAACTGATCGATCTTGGCTTGCAGGGCTTCAGGCAGCATCCCGACGTGGACATAGCCCATGTCGCC
>JANMTA010000291.1:0-1721 GCA_031389965.1 Betaproteobacteria bacterium | reverse complement strand
CGATTCGATGGTGTCGATCAGCGGGAAGTAGCGATCGACCACGGCATCCATGATGGCGTAGAGCACGAAGCCGGCGCCCTGGCGCAGCAGTTCCGGCTCGCGCTCGCAGCGCTCGCGCACGCCGAGCAGGTGCTGGTCGCTGCGGTTGCGCACCGAAAGCACGAAGTTGCGGCCGACGAAAATGTCCACCTCGCCCTGCTTGATCTCCCCCTGCTGCAGTTCGAGGAGGTGCACCACGGCGAACAGGGTTTCGCCGTATTCTTCGATTTTCGGCCGCTGGTGGCCATTGCGGGCGTCCTCGACGGCCAATGGATGCAGCCCGAATTCCTCGCGCATTTTTTCCAGCTCGGCATCGGTCGCGTCGCGCAGCGCGACCCAGACGAAGCAGTCGGGTTTCTCCAGGTAGTCGCTGATCTCTTCGATGTCGAGATCGGCCAGTTTGCGGCCGTCCTGGTAGGCAACGCAATTGATCAGCATGGCGGGCTCCTGTTTGGCATCGCAGCGAGCATATCACTCGCATCGGCGGTCCCGCCGGGATTGTCAGGATTGTCCTGCACCGCGCTGATCCATGCCGCCCAAGGGTGTGAAGGAGTCGTGCATGGCATTCACCGCGCCGCAGGAGGCCGCGGTGGCGATGGTGGCGAACAGTCCCGAGTCGGCGATGCCGAAGCGGGTCTCCTTGCCTTCCATGCTGGCGTCAACAAGGGTGGTGGTCGCCGTCCCGTCAGCGCCGACTTTTGCCAACAAGGGATTGCCTTGCTGCTCGCAACTCATGGCCCCAACCGCAAAAACGACGAAGAGGAGGGTCATGGCGGCAAACAGCGTCCAGCCCTGGCGCATGTCGCCGACCATGCGGCCGAAGGCGATGCACAGCGCACCGCGGATCAGGGCGATGACGACGACGAGGCCGGTGGCGGCGGAAAGGAAGTTCTGCACCGTCAGGCCCAGCATCTGGGTCAGGTAGCCCATGGTGGATTCGCCGGCAGCCCTGCCAGTTGGTGTTGGCGACGAAGCTCACCGCGGTGTTGAAGGCCGAATCCGGGCTGACGTTGGCCATGGCCTGCGGATTGAGCGGCAGCCAGAGTTGCAGGCGTTGCAGCGCATACACCGCGAAGAGGCCGCGGGCGTTGAATAGCAGCACGGCAAGGGCGTATTTGAGCCATCCCATGTCCTCGTCGCGCCGGATGCCGCAGAGGCGGCAGACGGCGGCTTCGGCGCGCGTGGCAAAGCTCAGGCGGCCCTCCATCACCTGGGCGATGTAAATGCCCGGCGGCTTGACCAACGTCAGTCGCGCGCAGGCCCAGGCGAGGGCGGCGGCAAGACCGGCAAAGACCGCCATGGCGGCGAGATAGATGAAGTCCATTGCGTTTATCCCTGTATTACGACACCGCAAATCCTCGCCAGGTGGATTTCAGGATGCTGACAAGACATCAGGTCGCGGTATAAAGATTCCGTAAAAAACCTTTCAGCCGATGCTCATTGCGCTTCAGGCTCTGGTAAACATGCGGACGTCGCAACCACTTTCCGTCAGGCCTCTCTTTATGAGCCAAGAAACCACGAAAGACAGCACCGCCGTCCTCGCCCTCGCCGCCCTCGGCGTCGTCTATGGCGACATCGGCACCAGCCCGCTGTATGCCCTCAAGGAAGTCTTCGGCAACGCCCACCATCCGGTGCCGATCACGCCCGAGAACGTGCTGGGCATCCTCTCGCTGGTGTTCTGG
>JANMTA010000284.1:0-1965 GCA_031389965.1 Betaproteobacteria bacterium | reverse complement strand
TTCGCCGGGTCGCCCTTGTCCTCGCGGAAGATGATTTCCACCGCGCCCTTCGGCCCCATCACCGCGATCTCGGCGCTGGGCCAGGCGAAATTCACGTCGCCGCGCAGGTGCTTCGAGGCCATCACGTCATAGGCGCCGCCGTAGGCCTTGCGCGTGATCACGGTGATCTTGGGCACCGTGCATTCGGCGTAGGCATAGAGCAGCTTGGCGCCGTGCTTGATGATGCCGCCGTATTCCTGCGCGGTGCCCGGCATGAAGCCCGGCACATCGACGAAGGTGACGATCGGGATGTTGAAGGCGTCGCAGAAGCGCACGAAGCGGCCGGCCTTGATCGAGCTCTTGATGTCGAGGCAACCGGCCATCACCATCGGCTGGTTGGCGACGATGCCGACGGTCTGGCCTTCCATGCGCGCGAAGCCGATCACGATGTTCCTGGCATGGTCGGGCTGGACCTCGAAGAAGTCGATGTCGTCGACCACCTTGAAGATCAGCTCCTTGATGTCGTAGGGCTTGTTCGGATTGTCCGGGACCAGGGTGTCAAGGGAATGATCGAGGCGGTCGGCCGGGTCGTGGGTCGGCCGCGACGGCGGCTTTTCCTTGTTCGACAGCGGCAGATAGTTGAAGAAGCGGCGCAGCATGGCCAGTGCCTCGACATCGTTTTCGAAGGCCAGGTCGGCGACACCGGACTTGCTGGTGTGGGTCACCGCGCCGCCGAGTTCCTCGGCCGTGACTTCCTCGTGGGTCACGGTCTTCACCACCTCGGGGCCGGTGACGAACATGTAGGACGAATCCTTGACCATGAAGATGAAGTCGGTCATTGCCGGCGAATACACCGCGCCGCCGGCGCAGGGGCCCATGATCATCGAGATCTGCGGAATCACGCCGCTGGCCATGACATTGCGCTGGAACACGTCGGCATAACCGCCGAGCGCCGCGACGCCTTCCTGAATGCGCGCGCCGCCGGAATCGTTGAGGCCGATCACCGGGCAGCCGACCTGGATCGCCTTGTCCATGATCTTGCAGATCTTCTCGGCATGAGCTTCGGAGAGCGCGCCGCCGAACACCGTGAAGTCCTGCGAGAAGACGAAGACCATGCGGCCGTTGATGGTGCCGTAGCCGATCACCACGCCATCGCCGGGAATCTTTTCCTGCTCGGCCATGCCGAAATCGACGCAGCGATGCTCCTTGAACATGTCCCACTCTTCGAAGGTGCCGTCGTCGAGCAGCAGTTCGATGCGCTCACGCGCCGTCAGCTTGCCCTTGGCATGCTGGGCGTCGATGCGCTTCTGGCCGCCTCCCAGCGCGGCGCGGCGCCGCTTTTCTTCCAGTTGGCCGATGATTTCATGCATGCTTGCTTCTCCCGAAAAACTGCGAATGTCTGGTTCCTATTGCCCGGCCAGGTCGAGCAAGCGTCTCGCCGCCGCTGTCGGCGTGATGCTGCCGGCCTCCACTGCCGCTGCGGTGGCAGCCAGCATTTCGCGCACCCCCGGATGCCGGCGAAAGTCCTCGCGCAGGCCGCAGTCGACCAGTTGCCACATCCAGGCCAGTGCCTGGTGGCGGCGCCTGGCGTCGAACTCCCCGCTCGCGGCCAGGGTGGTGCGGAACTCTTCGATGACCCGCCAAAACCCGGCGAGACCGTCCTTGCGCGTGGCCGAAAGCGTCAGCACCGGCGGCTTCCAGTTGGGCGATGCCGGATGCAGCATGGACAATGCCGAACGCATCTGCGCTGCCGCGAGTTGCGCCGCCGCGGGGTCGATGTCGGCCTTGTTGAACACCACCAGGTCGGCCAGTTCCACGATGCCCTTCTTGATCGCCTGCAGGTCGTCGCCGGCGTTGGGCAACTGCAGCAGCACGAAGCAATCGGTCATGCCGGCCACCGCGGTTTCGCTTTGGCCGACGCCGACCGTCTCGACGATGATGATGTCGTAGCCGGCGGCTTCGCACAGCAGCAGCGCCTCGCGCGTG
>JANMTA010000249.1:0-4775 GCA_031389965.1 Betaproteobacteria bacterium | reverse complement strand
ACGACGAGGCGGCGCTGAAAGCCCTGCAGCCGAAGATCGACCAGTTCCGCAGCGCCATGCTGACGATCGGCAATGCGCCGGAAAAATCGTCGGTGAACATCGACTGGCTGCCCGAGTCCGGCACACGGCTCAGCTTCAATGGCGCCGCCAAGGGCAGCGACATTCCCGGCGAGGATTTCTATCAGGCCCTGCTGAAGATCTGGATCGGCGACAAGCCGGCGCAGGCCGACCTCAAGGAACACCTGCTGGGCAAAGCCGAGTAAGCACCTTCATCCGGGCGACCCCTTCGTGCCATTGACCGCCGCAGCGCTGGCAAATCTGCGCGTGCTCGACCTTTCGCGCGTGCTCGCCGGGCCGTGGGCCTCGCAACTACTGGGCGACCTCGGCGCCGACGTGATCAAGGTCGAGAAACCCGGAGAAAACGGCAAGGGGGGCGACGACACGCGCGGTTGGGGACCGCCCTGGCTGGCGGACGGCGCGGGCGAGCCGACCACGGATGCCGCCTATTTCCTGTGCACCAACCGCAACAAGCGCTCGCTGACGGTCGATATCACGCAGCCGGCGGGGCAGGCCATCGTGCGCGAGCTTGCGGCGCAAGCGGACGTGGTGCTGGAAAACTTCAAGGTCGGCGGACTCACCGCTTATGGTCTCGATTTCGCCGGCCTGTCCGCGCTCAATCCGCGCCTGGTGTATTGCTCGATCACCGGCTTCGGCCAGGACGGCCCCTACGCCGCCCGCGCCGGCTACGACTTCCTGATCCAGGGCATGGGCGGCCTGATGAGCGTCACCGGCCGCGCCGATGACGAGGAAGGCGCCGGGCCGCAGAAAGTCGGCGTGGCGCTGACCGACATCCTCACCGGGCTGTACGCCACCATCGCCATCCAGGCGGCGCTGGCGCATCGCGAAAAGACCGGCCAGGGCCAGCACATCGACCTCGCGCTGCTCGACGTGCAGGTAGCCTGCCTGGCCAACCAGGCGATGAACTACCTGGTCGCGGGCCAGGCCCCGCGGCGCATGGGCAACGGCCATCCCAACATCGTGCCCTACCAGGATTTCCCCACGGCCGACGGCGACATGATTCTTGCGATTGGCAACGACGGCCAGTTCGCGCGCTTCTGCGACATTGCCGGTCATGCCGAATGGGCCGCCGACCCGCGCTTTGCCAGCAACGCCGGGCGGGTGAAGCACCGCGCTGAACTGCTGCCGCTGCTGCGCCAGGCGACCGTGATGAAAACCACGGCCGAGTGGATCGCCCTGCTCGAGAATGCTGCCGTCCCCTGCGGCCCGATCAACGATCTGGCCGCCGTCTTCGCCGATCCGCAGGTACTGCATCGCGGCCTGCGCGTCGACCTGCCCCACGCCGCGGGCGGTAGCGCACCGCAGGTGGCCAATCCGATCCGCTTTTCGGCGACGCCGGTCGAATACCGGCACGCGCCGCCGCTGCTGGGGCAGGACACCGAAGCGATACTGGGGGAACTCGGCCGCAGCGCGGAAGACATTGCAGCACTGCGTGCCGCGAAAGTGATCTAGGGCATCAGCCTGGCGAGCCCGCTTTCGGTAGCGAGCTTCGCGGCGGCCGCGAAAGCGCGGTCAGGTTCGTATCCTGCGGCGATCGCCTTCAGCACGGGCAGAGCCGTCTTTTCATTCATGCCGGGCTTGATGCGCGGGTCGTAGAGCATCTCCAGCACCAGGTGGTCGAGGCCGCAAAGAAAAGCCAGGTTGGACTTGCGGCTGAAGATTGACGGCAGTGGCTGTACGGTATCGTTGCCGAGACCCATGGCGTGGGTCAGTTCCTCGACCACGCAGGAGGCCAGATCGGATCCGGCGCGCGCGGCATCGACCGGGATCATCGCCGCGGCGCGCAGGGCCGGTGCCGAAATAGCGCGGCAAGTCGGATTCCAGAGCGCCTTCGCTGGTCAGCACGACCAGGAAGTTTGCCGCGGCCCGGGTTGCCACCGGCTGGATGCCGAGGCCCGTGATCTGGGCAAGGTGCAGGAAATGCGCGTCGATCAATTCGCGATGCAGATCTTCGTCGCCAACCCGGTGCACGATGAAATATCGCACCGGGGTCATCCACTTGCGCACGGGGTTCTGTCGCGTCGAGTAGCCGTTCTTCATTGCCAGTTCGACGAAACTGTCGACCAGGAAACCCGGCGACTTCCAGGACACTTCCTCAGCCTCGGCCACAGCCGCCACAGAGGCGAACAACAGGCCGAACAACATGCCTTTCGAGCAGAGGAAGAGCTTCATGTCGCGACTTTCGTGCGACGTGCTCAGGACTCCAGCACGCGCAACTCGGCATTGGTGTAGCGCAAGCGGCTGGCGAGTACACTGGCGATGCCCTCCATCAGCCGCAGGCCGAGCTTCTTGTGCTCCTCGGCAAACTTGTCGAAGGCGCTGCGCGACAGCACATAGAGTTCGGTATCGGTGAACGCAACCGCATTGGCCGAGCGCGCTTCGCCATCGAGGAAAGCCATTTCACCGAAGAAGGCGCCGCGGCCAAAGGTACCGAGGTGGTGCGATTGCCGCTCGGACAGCGGCAGCATGATGCGCACTGCGCCACGCCGGATCAGGAACAGTTCGTCGCCGGCATCGCCGCGGGAGAAAATTGTATCGCCCTTCGCCACGCTGCGTTTTTCCATGCACTGTTCGAGCGCGGCCAGCGTCTGTTCCTTGCGTCCGGCAAAGAGTTCGACCTCCAGCAATTCGAGCGCGGTCTCCGCGTCAAGCAAACACATGGTTTCGTGGATGATGCGATCCTCGACCCATTCCAGCGCGTCGTCCAGCGACGGAAACACGCGCACCGAGCTGTCCTGGCGAATCAGTCCCACCTGGTCGAAATACTGTTGCATGTCGCGCCCGGACGGCAGGGTCAGCGGAATGGCGCTGAAGATCAGAAAACCGTGGCGCTCGGCCAGCATGTCCTTGACCTGTTCCAGCAAATGGGCCGCCGTGACATCCACGGTCTGGATGCGGCGCATGTCGAGGATCAGGAAGTCGCGCGACTTGAGTTCCGGCTCGATGGACAGGTAGAGCTGATCGGCGGTGCCGAAAAACAGGCTGCCCTGCAACTCGATGATCGCCGCACGCTCGCCGTGGGCCGTAAGTATTTCCATTTCCTCGTGGGTGCGTATGCGCTTGGAGAAGGTCTCGTTGCCGAGCAGCTTGCGGCGGATGATCGAGCCGCCGATCTGTTCGCGGATGAACAGCATCACGGCCAGCACGATGCCAACGCCGGATGCCGCGATCAGGCTCACCGTCAATGCCGTGGCGATCACCGCGACGATCACCGCGAAGTCGAGCATGGTCGAGCGCGACTTCAGGTAGTTGAGGCTGTGGCGGTCGATCATGCGCACGCCGATCACGATCAGGATCCCGGCCAACCCGGCCACCGGCACCCAAGAAATGAAGTTCGCCAGCAGCAGGAAGGCGAGCAGCGCCAGCACGCCTTCAACCAGCCCCGAGAAGCGGCTGACGGCGCCACCCGAAATATTCACCAGAGTGGCGCCCATGGTGCCGGCGCCGGGAATCCCGCCGATCGCGCCCGAGGCCAGGTTGCCCAGGCCCTGACCGATCAGTTCGCGGTCCGAGTCGTGGCGCGAACGCGTCAGCGCATCGACCACGACGCAGGTTTTCAGGGTGTCGATCGACAGCAGCACGGCCAGGGTCAGCGCCGGTATCGCCAGCATTTGCAACTGCTGCAGGCTGACGTCGGCAATTGAAGTCCAGCGTCCGGCAAGGCCGGCGAAGAAGCTGTCGCCGCCATCAGCGCCACTCAGCGCGCCAACCACCAGCGTGTTGCCGGTCAGGCTGAACAGTGCCGGGTCGAGCAGGGCCAGCCCAAAGTAAGCCAGCACTCCAGCGATCAAGCCAAGTACGGCCCCCGGCACCGCCTTGATCAGGCGCGGCGCACCGAGCATCACGCCGATGGTGACAACGCCGACCACGATGCCCTGCCAGCGCCAGTGCTCGGGACTGGTCAGCGCCGCCCAGAAACTCAGGCCTTTGGGGCTGCCGAGCAGCTTCGGCACCTGGCTGCCGATGATGATCAGGCCGACCCCGGAAAGATAGCCGCTGACCACCGTGTAGGGCATGTACTTGATCAGCCGGCCCAGGCGCAGGACCCCGAACAACACCTGCATCAGGCCGGCGAGCAGGCCGAGCAGGGTCAGCAGCAACAGGGTGGTATCGACCGGAGTGCCGCTGCGCAGGGCTTCGATGGCGAATGCGGAAACCACCGCCGCCGCCGGCGCGCAAGGCGCCGAAATCAGCCGGCGGGTGCCGCCAAAACTTGACGCCACAATGCCAATTGCCGTCGCGCCCAGAATGCCGGCCAGCGCACCCAGCGCGGCATGGGCGCTGCCGAGCACCGAATAAATCGTGACGCCGAAGGCGATCGCCGAGGGCAGCGCCACCAGCATGGCGGCGAAGCCGCCCCAAAAATCGCCGGCGGCGTTTTCCAGCTTTGGCAGTTTCATTTGCTGTCCTGCATGGGATCACCTGAATTCCATTCTGTCATGAAGTGCCATCCCTGTCTGCACACAGCCGAGTGTTGTAAGCTTCACCGCTCAACAAACCAATACCCAGGAGGAGACACCGATGAAGCTGATCCGCACCCTTGCCTTGTGCGCCACCGCAGTGCTTGCAGGTCACGTCCTGGCCCAGGGCAAGACCAATCTTTCCATCAGTACCGGCGGCACCGGCGGCGTGTATTACCCGCTCGGCGGCGGCATGGCCAGCATCCTCACCAAGCATGTGCCGAACTGGGCGGTGAC
>JANMTA010000200.1:0-1795 GCA_031389965.1 Betaproteobacteria bacterium | reverse complement strand
CTGCGCCGGATTCACGCCGCGGTCATCGTCGACCGGGCCGGACACAAGGCCATCGTCATCGGCAAGGGTGGCGAGCGCCTCAAGCGTATTTCCACCGACGCGCGCAAGGAAATGGAAACCCTGTTCGGCGGCAAGGTCTGGCTCGAAACCTGGATCAAGGTCAAGGGCGGCTGGGCCGACGACGAGCGGGCTCTCAAATCCCTGGGCTACGACTGAGACGTCGTGAGTAAGCGCGTCGACGGCCAGACGGCCTATGTCCTGCACCTGCATCCCTACAGCGAGACCAGCCTCGTGGTCGACGTGTTCACCCGCGAGCATGGCCGCGTGCCGCTCCTGGCGCGGGGGGCGCGACGGCCGCGCTCCGCGCTGCGCGGCACCCTGATGTCCTTCCAGCCGCTGGAACTCGGTTGGTTCGGCGGCGGCGAGGTCAAGACTTTGGCCCGCGCCGAATGGCTCGGCGGCATGCCTCTGCTGGGCGGACGCTGCCTGCTGCTGGGCTACTATCTCAACGAACTGTTGCTGAAGATGCTGCCGCGCGAGGATGCCCACAGCGCGCTGTTCGATGCCTATGCGGCGGCATTGAATGCGCTGGCCGCGGGCGCCGCCGATGCACCGGAACTGCGCCGCTTCGAGAAAACGCTGCTCAAGGAACTGGGCTACGGGCTGACTCTCGATGTGGAAATGGAAACAGGCCTGCCGGTGGTGGCGGAGCGGGAATACACCTACCTGATCGAACGCGGCCCGGTACGGAAAGTTCCCACAGGGACGCAGAGCGCTGGCGCCGGCGCGCTCTGCGTACATGGGACTCCGCTGCGCGGCCAGGCAACGGCGGGCGAAGTGCCCGGCCTCTCCGGCAAGACCCTGCTCGACATGGCGGCCGACGACTACGCCGATCCGCGCACCCGGATCGAAAGCAGGCAGCTGATGCGGCAACTGATCGCCCATCATATGGGCGGCAAACCCCTGCAATCGCGACGCGTATTCATCGAACTGCAGGAACTATGACTACTTTTTCCCCAGCTCCTTTTAGTTCCGGCGTAACGCCTGCTGTGCAGGCATTAGCCTTCTCTGAAGCGCTGGCGCGCTTTCCGAGAAAAGAGGTGACGGTTGTTCGCGGGCTGCGCCCGCTCCATGTGTTGGCTGTTCCTCCTTGGGGCGGTCCGGCGGAGGAACCATGATCGAACTAGGCGTAAACATTGACCACGTGGCGACGGTGCGCGAAGCGCGCAAGACCCATGAACCCGATCCGGTCTGGGCCGCCGTCGAGGCCCATCTGGGCGGCGCCGACGGCATCACCGTGCATCTGCGCGAAGATCGCCGCCATATTCAGGACCACGACGTGCGCCGCCTGCGCGAACTGACCCATATCAAGCTCAACCTCGAAATGGCGGCCACCGAAGAGATGGTCGGCATCGCCTGCCAGGTCAGGCCCGAGATGGCCATGCTGGTGCCCGAAGGCCGCCACGAGGTCACCACCGAAGGCGGGCTCGACGTCGCCGGTCAGGAAGCCCGACTGCGCGAGGTGGTGGCGCGCCTCGCCGGCGCCGGCATCGTCACCAGCGTCTTCATCGACGCCGAGTTGCCGCAGGTGGCAGCCGCGGCGCGCATCGGCGTGCGCGTCTGCGAAATCCACACCGGGCCCTATGCCCATGCCTTCTTCAACCAGGGCCGTGACAACGAAAGTCCGGCGGTGCTGACCGAACTTGAAAAGATTCGCAAGGCCGGCGCCGCCATCCGCGCCGCCGGCATGCGCTTCAATGCCGGCCACGCGCTCAACTACTTCAACGTGCAGCCG
>JANMTA010000189.1:0-4422 GCA_031389965.1 Betaproteobacteria bacterium | reverse complement strand
TCGCCTCGGCGCGCGCCCATGACGGACGCCTGAATTCGAGGCCGTCGACGGCGTTGTATGGGATGAAGTTCATCACCGCATACCTGCCCTTGAGCAGGCGCACGATGCCTTCCAGTTCCTCGTCGCCGTCATTGACGCCTTCCAGCAGCGTCCATTGGTACTGGATCGGATAGCCGGTGGCGCGGGCGTACTGTTCGCCCAATTCCACCAGTTCGGCCGGATCGATGTCTTGCGCCTTTGGCAGCAGTTGCGCACGCAGTTCGGCGCGCGTGGTATGCAGCGACAGCGCCAGCGCCGGCTTGACGCGCGAGCGCGGCAGGCGCTCGAACACGCGGCGGTCGCCGACGGTGGAGAACACCAGACTTTTGTGGCCGATACCGCCGGCCGTGCCGAGCAGTTCGATGGCGTCGAGCACGTTGTCCAGGTTGTGCGCGGGCTCGCCCATGCCCATGAAGACGACCTTGGCCACCTTGCGCCGGGCGCGGGCCAGCGCCACCTGGGCGACGATCTCGGCGCTGCCGAGCTGGCGCAGCAGGCCGCTGCGCCCGGTCATGCAGAAGGTGCAACCGACGGCGCAGCTGACCTGGCTCGACACGCACAAACCCGCGCGCGGCAGCAGCACGCTTTCCACCATCTGGCCGTCGGCCAGTTCCACCAGCAGACGCGATGAACCGTCGGCGCCGCCATGCTCGGAGCGCAGGCGCGCCAGTCCGGCCAGCTCGACGGCAAGCGCCGGCAGGGCGGTGCGAACCGATAGGGGAAAGAAGTGCTCTGCCGCGACGGGACCATGGTCTAGCGGCAGCGCCTGCGTCCACGCGCGCAGAATGCGCTCCGCATGGCAGGGCCTGGCGCCGTCGCGATGCAAGGCTTGTCGGATATGTTCGATACGCATGGAGACTGCGATGCTAGCACCGCAAGCGCCGACCGATCCTGCCTTTCCCATTACCGGCGAAGAGACTATATTTTCCAAAAGGAAGCAGAGGAATTTCATGGGAAGGAACGGGATGCGGGCGCAGGATCTGCTGCTGGATGAAATCAGCGCCGATGCCTGGGCCACGCGCCAGTACACGGGGCGCAGCGCGTTCGACGCGCGGGTGATGGCGGCGCTACGCGAGGTAGCGCGCGATGCCTTCGTGCCGCCGGAGCTGCAGCATCGCGCCTATGACAATATTCCGCTACCGATCGGCCACGGACAAACGATTTCGCAGCCATACATCGTCGCGCTGATGAGCGACCTGATCCGGCCCGGACCCGATCACGTCGTTCTCGAAATCGGCACCGGCTCCGGATACCAGGCGGCCGTGCTGGCGAAACTGGTAAAGCGGGTCTATACGATGGAAATCGTCGAGGCGCTCGCCACGGAGGCCGGCGCCCGGCTGCAGCGCCTGGGCTACGACAATGTCGAAGTACGCAGCGGCGACGGGCGCCTGGGCTGGCCCGAGCACGCCCCCTACGATGCCATCCTGGTCGCCGCGGCAGCGCCGCGCGACATCCCGCCGGCTCTGATCGAGCAGCTAAGCCCCGGCGGCACTCTGGTCATCCCCGTCGGCGGCGCCCATGAGGCACAGGAGTTGCTGGTGCTGAGCAAGGATGCGCAAGGCCGGCTTCATGAGCGCGCCGTGCTGCCGGTTGTCTTCGTTCCCCTCACCGGCGCGGGAAGCGGCTGATCGCCGCGGTTTGATCTGCGTCAGAGCGGACGGGGCCGCGCTGGCGGATACTGGTCCCAGCTTGCGGTCCGGGATGCCGTTGCCTCCGGATTCGCATTCGTGGCCGCAGGAATTTCCCGGCCACCAATTTCGCGAGGAGGATAGCTCATGGGCACGCATGAAAGCATGACCAAGGTAACGCTGCTGACGGGTTCCTACCGAATCAAGGGTTACATCGACCTGCTGCCCGGAGCGCGCGTCACCGACTACATGCAGGAGGCAAAGGAATTCGTCGCGGTCATGGATGCCGAGGTTTACGAGTCGGAAGTCGCGGGCCGGCAGGTTCTGGTTGCGCCCTTCATCGACGTGAACCGCAGTCACATCGAGATCATCACCCTGGGTTGAGCGCGGGAGCGCGACCGGAAAGTCGGCGCCGGCGGAACGGCTCTCAGACGCAGCCGGTAGGCTTGGGCATGCCGGCGTAGCGCGCGGCCTGCTTGGCCGGGCCATAGGGAAACAGTTCGAAGAGATATTTCTTGTCGCCGTACTGTTCGCCCAGCGAGTCGCCGATCAGCTTGGACATCACGCGCAGATTGGGCGCGGTGCCGTTTTCGGCGTAGTACTCGCGGATCCAGCGCACCACCTGCCAGTGCTCCTCGGCCAGCGCCAGTTGGTCGCGCTCGGCGAGGAATTGGGCGACGTCCTCGCTCCAGTCGTCCAGCGAGGCGAGATAGCCCTCGGCGTCGGTTTCGATTTCACGGCCATTTACGTTGATCATTTTTTGTCTCTCCGCATAAAAGGGTTGAGGATAATACTTGAGTGAATCTATCGGATTATAGTTTCCGGTAGCCAATCCACGCATCGAGTTTCCTGCACCCGCCACCGAGACTATTCATCGTCCGGGGCTGCCAGGCACCCCCGGAGATACCCGCCGCCAGCACGGCAAGGTGGACGCGGGGCCTGCAAATCCGGATAATTCAACCGATTCTGATCGATGCTGACCTGCGGCCCGTGGGCACCCCCGGCGCAGGTCAATTTTTTCCCTTGTCCGAGAGAACATCATGGCCGCCGTCATGTCGCAATTGAGCAATCCGTTGGCACCTCCTCCTGCCGCCAGCCGGCTGCTGCTTTCCGGCAACGAAGCCGTGGCCCGCGCCGTGTGGGAATCCGGCGTGCGTGTCGCCGCCGCTTACCCCGGCACCCCGGCGACCGAGATCATCGAATCCGTGGCGCGCTATCCCGACCTGTATGCCGAGTGGTCGGTCAACGAGAAGGTATCGATGGAAGTCGCGCTCGGCGCTTCGATGACCGGCGCGAGGGCCTTCTGCGCCATGAAGCACGTTGGCCTCAACGTCGCCAGCGACTGCCTGATGACCATGACCATCACCGGCGCCTACGGCGGCCTGGTGATTGCCGTGGCCGACGACGTCGGCATGTCCTCCTCGCAGAACGAACAGGATTCGCGCTTCTGGGGCCGCTTTGCGCATATCCCGGTGCTGGAGCCGGCGGACTCGCAGGAAGCCTACGAGATGACGAAGTTCGCCTTCGGCCTCTCCGAACAATATGAAACTCCGGTATTGCTGCGCCTGACCACGCGCATCTGCCACGTCAAGGGCCTGGTCACGGTCGGCGAACGCGAGGCGCACGAGCCGGCCGGCTTCGTCAAGAATCCGCAGCGCTGGGTGATGGTACCGGCCCATGCCAAGGCGCGCATTCCCGGCCTGTTCCAGCGCGACGAAACCTTGCGCGCGGTGAGCGACGCCTCGCCGCTCAACATCCTCGAAGCGGGCAGCGACCGTAGCGTCGGTTTCGTCGCCTCGGGCCCGGCCTACATGCATGTCAAGGAAGCCTTCCCGGATGCGCCGGTACTCAAGCTCGGCTTCTCCCATCCCTGGCCGCCGGAGAAGATGCGCGCCCTGGCAGCGATGTGCGACAAGCTGCTGGTGGTCGAGGAAACCGAGAAGCTGCTCGAGACCGAGATCAAGGCCGCCGGCATTGCCTGCCACGGCAAGGACGTGCTGCCCAGCATCGGCGAGCTGTCGCCGCAGGTGTTGTCGCCTGCAATCGACCGACTGCTCGGCAAGCCGGTGCCGCCACCAGCGCCCGCCGCCGCCCCAATGAAGGTCTTCCCGCGACCGCCGACCCTGTGCGCCTCCTGCCCGCACATGGGCATGTATTACACGCTGTCGCAGATCAAGAACATCATCGTCACCGGCGACATCGGCTGCTACACGCTGGGCGCCGGCCACCCGTGGAATGCGCTCGACACCACGATCTGCATGGGCGCCACGATGGGCGTGGCGCTGGGCATCGACAAGGGCCGCGGCGCGGTCGACAAGAACAAGCGCATCATCGCCGTGATCGGCGACTCCACCTTCATGCACATGGGCATGCAAGGCCTGCTCGACATCACCTACAACAAGGGCAACATCACCGTCCTGCTGCTCGACAACAACACCACCGGCATGACCGGCGGCCAGGCCACGCCGGCGTCGGGCAAGGACATCCACGGCAAGGAAGCGCCGCGCGTGGATCTGGTCAAGCTGGTCGAGGCGCTCGGCGTACCCAACGAGCGCATCAAGCTGGTCGACCCCTACGAGCTGCCGATCCTGTTCAAGACCGTGCGCGACGAGATCAAGATCGAAGGCCCTTCGGTGATCATCGCCCGCCGGCCCTGCGTGCTGATCGACGAGTTCAAGCCCTTCCGTCCCTACCTGGTCGAAGACGACAAGTGCACGGGTTGCGGCAACTGTGTCGAAGTCGGCTGCCCGGCGAT
>JANMTA010000157.1:0-3132 GCA_031389965.1 Betaproteobacteria bacterium | reverse complement strand
ACAACATCGAACGAAATTCGGGCTTCATCACGGCGTCGCTGCCGCAGCTCCCGCCCGATCAGCAGGAGTCACTGCTATCCGAGTCAAGGGCCTCGTATGCGTCGATCAAGGGCTTCTCTGCCGCTGGACTGATGCAAGCGATTGCCACCTTGAGGCGGCGCTTCGAGTTCACCCGCATGCTGCGGCAGCGCCGCCGGCCAAACGCGCCGGCATTGAAATTCTGCTTGGTGCCAGTTCCCGTCCTCCACCCGCACCCCGCCTGCGCCTGATCGGCAAGGCGGCCTGTCTGTGCCGATCGAGGCGCAGCGCGGCGCTTGCAGCCATCGCCTCGGCTTGCGAAAATGCCGGCCCACCGGCGTTGGCACTCGACACCGCACAGCAGCTTGTCGAGTGGGGCGCGACATCCGAGCATGCACACCGCCGCGTGCTGCGCCTGCATCGCCTTCGCTGCGACCGCGCCCCGGCGCTGGCCGCCTTTGATCGCTGTTCTGCGACTGATCGGTCGCGTCAGCGAACTCGAGCGCTGCAGCCAGCATGGCAGGCCTCCGGCTGGCTCCACCGTCCTCGGCGAGGCCGGCCTCGGCAAGACCCAGCTGCTGGACGCCTTTGTTCAAGCGCGGCCGGACGCGGTGCGTACGGCCGGTGCGGCAGCGCACCGAGCTGGCCGACTTCATAGGCAACCTCGGCGATATCCTGGGCGACCAGGTACGGCTTGCCCGGCAGCGCGCATTGCGCGCATTGCGCGCATTCGTGGGCCAGCGCCGGAACGGTCACCGAACGGGTCTTAGGTCCCATTGAACTGTGGTTTCCGTCCCCCCGTTCCCTGGCGTCCAGGTCAACGACTCATTGAGCCAGCCGTTCGGCTTCAGGATCAGCTCCTTTGCTCCCGGAATGTTTCTGAAGGGATTGGGTGCCGGGGGCGCCGGGAACCAGCGAGCCCCGGCCTGTTGCATCGTCAGCGCCTCGACCCGGCCGTCGCTGGTGCAACTGGTCGTGCCGCTGTGCGGCGCCGTGGTGACGCCTTCTGCCGTGTAGCGACCTTCATCGTTGATCATGATCGCCGCGTCCTGCAAGCCGATCACGCCCGCGAAGGCGACGTGCCACTCGCACACGCCGGGGTCCACGCTGTCGAGCCGCGAATGAACGTGGCCCGCGGTGACGCGGTAGAGCCCCTCGGCGACCTCGTACTTGAAGGTCACGCTGGCGGTCGTGGTGTGCGTCATCGTCGCGGTGCCGACCTTCGTGACCTGGGTCGAAATGATGTTGCCGCTCAACGGCGGGTACGCCTCGACCCAGACGCTCGCGATGAGCAGTAGCGTCTTGCCGTTTGCCATGGTGCCGCGGGCCGCGACGTTGACCGGATTCGTGGGCGGCGCACTGTTCGGTGCGGAGTACCGTGCGGTACCTGGCGACGACGAAGCGACCGTCCCGGTCGCCACCTTGCCGCCGTCGACTCCGTTCACCGACCACTCCTCGACATTGAAGAACCTCGGGTCGCGCCTGCAGACGGGCACGAAACGCGCGAGCTCACCGGACCCTGCAGCCGCCGGATAGCAGATGGTCACCTCGAAATCCACGGCCTTGCCGGCGCCGATGGAAGCCGATGCCGGCGTGAGCTGCCAGCCGAGCAGCAACGACCAGTCCGAGAAGTGCGTCGTCTGGACACTGACCGTCCTGGCGACTTCATCGTGCGCCAGTTGCTGGATCGCGTTCCAGCGGCCGGCGGCGTCTTGGTACGCGATATTGAGCGCGAGCGGCTCGCTGCCGTTGATGTCTGCGTCGCCGTAGGTGAACGTGATCTTCACCGGCGCAGCGAAGGCCGGGCCTTCGGGCAGCAGCCGGTAGCCCACGCCACTTCCGCCAGGAGATTCGTTGCTGATCGCTTGAATGCTGATCTTGGTCATGGCAGGCAGAGCGCCTGCGGGAACGTCGATCGTGAGCCTGCCATCCGCGCTTGTCAGGCTGCCGCCGGCAGCTGGCACGACCCGCTCCGCGATCGGACCGATGGCGGTGCCTCGCGGGGTCACCGCGACGGTCGGGGCGGACGCGCCGCCTGCCGGCCCGGAGGCGGCGCCTGCCGGTCCGGAGGCGGCACCTGCCGGTCCCGATGCCGGGCCGCTGGCCGCAACCAGCGACGAGTCCAAAGGTCTATCGCCGCCACAGGCGGCAAGCGCCAAGGCGATGATGAAGGGTCCGACGATCCTGTTGCAGTTCATGGTTCGCTCCTTGTGCAGAACCGCCCGATGGGGCGGTTCTGGAAGGTTGTAGCGAGCGCGTCGTCACAGGCTTGTCACAGCGGCGCCGCCGGGCGCAAGCCGGGCGGCCGATCGAACTCAGCCGCGCAGCAGTTGCGCCAGTGCCAGCAGATCGCGATGCACCGGGTTGCGCGAGCGAAAGCTTTCGTGAAACTCTGCCGGCACCGAATCGACGACGCGTTGCGCGATCCAGCCGCTGGCGTGGCGTGAAACGGCCTCGGCCTCGCGCCCTCGCCCCAGGCATAACAATGCGCTGGCCAGCCACAAGCCGCAGGCGGGAAGCGCAGCGCCGAGATCGGCACCGGGCAATGCCGACTGCGCCTCTCGTGCGCTTGCCGCCGCCGCCATGAGGTCGCCCTCGCGCGCCAGCAGCCAGGCCTGCAAGGCCAGCAGCGGCAGCAGATGCATCTGCAGGCCTCTGGCTTCGCAGCCGGCGACGAGCGCTGCCAGCGGCTCGGCACGAAGTTGCGAAGGCGACGACTGGCCGGCCGCGAGCATCAACTCGCAGGCCATCGGGAACTGCTCCGATCGCAGCGCCTGCGAAAGCGTATCCACGAGATCGACGGGCGCGCCCGCGGCCGACAGATAGCGCCAGCGCAACGCCATCGAATTCCACTGCACATGTTGCAGGTGGGCCGCCTGTGGCATTTCGATGCACGGTCGCGCCAGCTCGGGCCGGCCCAGGTCGAGATAGAGCTCGGCCCGTTCGAACGCCAGTTCGCCGGCGTCTTCGCCTTGCGCCGCAAGGCGCTCGAGCACCTCGCCGCTGACGGCCAGCGCCTGCGTCCAACTGCCGCGCCGGCGGTGAAAACGCAGCATCGAGCTGGCGTTTCGGCACAGTTCCGCGCCGCGCATGTCGGTGTCGCGGATCGCCTGC
>JANMTA010000151.1:0-1900 GCA_031389965.1 Betaproteobacteria bacterium | reverse complement strand
CTCCGACTGGGTTTCGGTGAGGAATCGGTCGACGTAGGTCAGCGCTTCGTCATGCTTGTTGTCGGCGTCGAGCATCTGTGCGACCTGCAGCATGGCCTGGTAATGCAGGTTGTTGTGCAAGCCGTTGAAGTCGACCGCCTGCTTGTAATACTTGACCGTATTGGAATAGTCCTTGGTCTCCTTGGACTGCCACGCGCCACCAGCAAGGTAGGCTGCGCTGGACTTGTCGAACGCGTTGGCGCGCGAATCGGCGA
This sequence comes from Betaproteobacteria bacterium, assembly GCA_031389965.1. Taxonomy (GTDB): domain Bacteria; phylum Pseudomonadota; class Gammaproteobacteria; order Burkholderiales; family Rhodocyclaceae; genus Sulfuritalea. The sequence goes on along the minus strand of JANMTA010000151.1, from coordinate 1,646 downwards.
GGATTTCATCGGCCTTGGCGATCATTTCGTCCTCGCTGTCATTCTTCGTCTGCAGCTCGAACAAGGCGCCCAGCTGCTTGGACAGCTTCGGTTCGCCGGCTTGCTTGGGCGCGACGCGGGTTGCCTTGGGATAAGTCTGCGCCACGTTGCTGGCGCCGCTCTTCTTTGCTTCGCGGGCCTTCCGGGCGGCGCGTGTGTTGGCCTGCGGCGCGTCAACGCCTCCGGCCTGGGCACTGGCCGTTTCAACCGGCAGGGGAACCAGCACGGCAGCCAGGACCGCGGACAACAAAAGCGACTTCTTCATGGGGTTCTCCGGAACGAAAGCGGCAGTGAAGCGGGGGACGGGATGAGGCAAGGGCTGCAAAGCGTACGGGGGATGGCCGTTCGCCTCAAGGGCCGCACCCGGGCAGGCGTGCTGTCGCTGAGACTTGCTGGCGCGGATGATGCGACAGTTGTAGGACATCACGCCTTAACCCGGCGTCAATGGCCGGCGTCGCCTCTGCCCCGCGCCGCCGGTTGCCGGCGCCGCGGGAGCCGGGCGCGGCCCGGATCAGACGTCGAGGTTGCCCACGCGCAGGGCGTTTTCCTCGATGAACTCACGGCGGGGCTCGACCACGTCGCCCATCAGCGTGGAGAAGATCTGGTCGGCAGCCACGGCATCCTCGATGCGTACCTTCAGCAAGCGCCGCGTTTCCGGATTGACGGTGGTGTCCCAGAGCTGCTCGGGATTCATTTCGCCCAGGCCCTTGAAGCGCTGGATGGCGCGACCTTTCTTGGCCTCTTCCAGCAACCATTCCTGGGCCTGGCGGAAGCGGCTGATGGCCTGGGTCTTGCCGCCGCGCGACACGCTGGCGCCAGGCTGCAGCAGGCCGTGCAGCTGCGCGGCGATCTCGTTGATCTGGCGCAGTTCGCCATGCAGCAACTGGTTCACCGCCAGGGTCTGGATGGAGCTCAGGCCGTGATGGCGCTTCTCGACCAGCAACGCGCCGACCTGGCCGTCGCTGGTCGGCTGCACGCGCACCGAATAGCGAGGGCGGCCCAGGCCGGACGCATTGAGTTCGCTTTCCAGCGTGGCGCACCATTCGAGCAAGCGCGTGTCGTCGACGAAATCATCGGCAGTGAGCGGGCGCGCTTCAAGCAGCGCTTCGAGCACGGCGCGATCGACGCGATAGGCGTGGCGCGCGATCACTTCGTTCGCCGCGACGACATCGAGCAGCAGCTTTTCCAGGGCCGGGCCCGGGATCGGCGGCGCGGCGTCGCTGGTGCGCAGTTCGGCGCCTTCGATGGCGTTGCTGACCAGGTACGCGTTCAGGGCCGCGTCGTCCTTCATGTACAGCTCGTTCTTGCCCTGTTTGATCTTGTACAGCGGCGGCAAGCCGATGTAGACGTGGCCGCGCTCGATCAGTTCCGGCATCTGCCGGTAGAAGAAGGTCAGCAGCAGGGTGCGGATGTGCGAGCCGTCGACGTCGGCGTCGGTCATCAGGATGATGCGGTGGTAGCGCAGCTTGTCGGGGTTGTATTCGTCCTTGCCGATGCCGCAGCCGAGCGCGGTGATCAGGGTGCCGACTTCAGCCGAGGCCAACATGCGATCGAAACGCGCGCGCTCGACATTGAGGATCTTGCCCTTGAGCGGCAGGATCGCCTGG
>JANMTA010000141.1:0-4059 GCA_031389965.1 Betaproteobacteria bacterium | reverse complement strand
GCAGCCATTTCCTGGCAATCGCTCCGGCGGCGACGCGCACCGCCGTCTCCCGCGCCGATGAACGACCGCCGCCGCGATGATCGCGGATGCCGAATTTCTGCCAGTAGGTGTAGTCGGCATGGCCCGGGCGGAAGGTTGCCGCAATATTGCCGTAATCCTTGCTGCGCTGGTCCTCGTTGCGGATCAGGAGGCCGATCGTGGCACCCGTGGTGCGGCCCTCGAATAGCCCCGAGAGAATCTCCACCGTATCCGATTCCCGGCGTTGGGTGACGTGGCGTGAAGTGCCCGGCTTGCGCCGATCAAGGTCGACCTGGATTTCGGCCGCCGATATCTCCAGGCCCGGAGGACAGCCGTCGACCACACAGCCGATCGCCGGACCGTGGGATTCGCCGAAGGAAGTGACACAGAAAAGCGAGCCGAAAGTATTGCCGGACATGGAGACTGAATGACACCAGGAAAGCAGGGAAAGAGGGGTCAGAGCTTACCATGCTGGCCGCCCGGTCGTTGCCCCGGGACTTCGCCGCGAGTGCCGGAGAAGACCGGCTTATTGCACGGTGTCGCTATGCCCGAGCCCGATCAACGCATCGCGGACCACGGGCTTGAGTTTCGCCTCGTCGGCGGTGCCGAGAGCCTTCAGGATTTCCACGCGCATGCGCGGCTCCCAAGTCCACTTCAGGTGGTTGGCGACATCGGCCACCGCCTGCACCTGGTCCGGCATGGCTTCGAAGAAGGCGCCGATCTGATTCGCCATCTTGATCAAGTGTTCGCGATTCACGCTTTGAGTTCCTCCATGATGGCGCCTCTGCTATAGGTCACGCAGGCTTCCTGGCGCAGGAAGCCGATCAGGGTCAGGTTCAACTTCTCTGCGAGGCGCACTGCCGCCGCCGTCGGCGCCGAGACGGCGGCGAGCGTGCCGGCACCAAGCGCAGCGGCCTTCTGCACCATCTCGAAGCTGGCGCGACTGGTGATGATCAGGGCGCTGCCGGCGACGACGACGCCAGCACGCGCCAGCGCGCCGAGGGTCTTGTCCAGCGCATTGTGGCGGCCGACGTCTTCGCGCACGTGGCTGATTGCCCCGTCACGGTCGACGCGGCAGGCCGCATGGGTGGCGCCGGTCGCCTGCTGCAGGATCTGCAGCGCAGGCAGTCGGCGCATGCCCGCATATAAAGCGGCCAGCGGAAACGGCTCCGTCGGCGGCAGTGGCGGCAGTTCGCGCACTACCTGGCCCAGACTCTCGGCCCCGCACAGGCCGCAACCGGTACGCCCGGCCATGCTGCGGCGCTGTGCCTTGAGACGAATGAAGTCCTCACTGGCAATCTCTATTTGCAGGGTGATGCCGACCTCCGACTCGACGACGGCAATGTCGAAGATGTCCTGCCGGCGCGCAACGATGCCTTCCGAGAGACTGAAGCCGACGGCAAAATCCTCCAGGTCGGCGGGTGTTGCCAGCATCACGACGTGGCTGATGCCGTTGTACTCGAAGGCGACCGGCGTCTCCTCGGCCAGGTTGTCGGGCCGGCTTGTTCCATCACGCCATACCGACAGCTTGGCGACCGGCTTCATGTGCCGACGCGCCGCGATATCTGCACCGCGGTTACCTTGTACTCTGGGCAGTTGGTGGCCCAGTCGGAGTTGTCGGTGGTGATCACGTTGGCGCCCGATTCGGGAAAATGGAAGGTGGTGTAGACGACTCCTGGCTGTACGCGCTCGGTGAGTGCCGCCGGCAACGTGGTGCTGCCGGCGCGCGACTCGATGCCGACGTGATCGCCCTCGCGAATGCCGCGCTCCTCGGCATCGTGCGGATGGATCTCGAGCAGGTCGGCGCTGTAGAAGTCGGTGTTGGCGGTACGCCGGGTCTGGGCGCCGACGTTGTACTGCGAGAGCACGCGGCCCGTGGTCAAGAGCAGCGGGAAGCGGCGCGTGACCTTCTCGTCGGTCGGCACATACTGGGTGATCAGGAAGCGTCCCTTGCCGCGTACGAATTGATCGATGTGCATGGTCGGCGTGCCATCCGGAGCCTCATCGTTGCAGGGCCACTGCAGGCTGCCGGCGCTTTCCAGCTTGTCGTAGCTGACGCCGGCAAAAGTGGGTGTCAGACGCGCGATCTCGTCCATGATCTCGGACGGGTGTTCGTAGTGCATCTGGTAGCCCAAGGCCTTGGCCAGGGCCATGGTCACCTCCCAGTCGGCCATGCCGGCCAGCGGCGGCATGACGCGGCGCACCCGCGAGATGCGGCGTTCGGCATTGGTGAAGGTGCCGTCCTTTTCGAGGAAGGAGGCACCGGGCAGGAAGACATGGGCGTACTTTGCCGTCTCGTTGAGGAACAGGTCCTGCACCACCACGCACTCCATGGCCGACAGGGCCGCCGTGACGTGTTGAGTGTCGGGATCGGATTGAGCGGGATCCTCGCCCTGGCAGTAGAGACCGAGGAAGGAACCGTCGAGCGCGGCATCGAACATGTTGGGAATGCGCAATCCGGGCTCGGGCTGGATTTCGACGCCCCAGTCGCGCTCGAACATCTGGCGCGTGATGGTGTCGGAAACGTGGCGATAACCGGGCAATTCGTGCGGGAAGCTGCCCATGTCGCAGGAGCCCTGCACATTGTTCTGCCCGCGCAGCGGATTGACGCCGACACCCTCGCGACCGATGTTGCCGGTGGCCATGGCGAGGTTGGCGATGGCGATCACGGTGGTGGAGCCCTGCGAGTGCTCGGTGACGCCGAGGCCGTAGTAGATCGCGGCGTTCTTGCGTCCATTTTCGCCGGTCGCGTAGAGCCTGGCCGCGGCGCGTACTTTCGCCGCCGGCACGCCGCTGGCCGCTTCCAGCGCCTCGGGCGAATTGGCCGGGCGGGCGACGAACTCGCGCCACACGTCAAAGGCCTTCGTTTCGCAGCGCTCGGCGACGAAGGCCTCATCGACCAGTCCTTCGGTCACGATCACGTGCGCCAGCGCCGAGAGCACCGCGACATTGGTGCCGGGCTTCAGCTGCAGGTGATGTTCCGCCCTGATGTGAGGCGAACTGACCAGATCGATTTCACGCGGATCGATGACGATGAGCCGGGCGCCCCCCTCGCGCACGCGGCGCTTGAGGCGCGAGGAGAACACCGGGTGGGCGTCGCTCGGATTGGCGCCGATCACGACGATGACATCGGCCTGATCGACCGACTTGAAGGTCTGTGTCCCGGCCGATTCACCGAGGGTCTGCTTCAGCCCGTAGCCGGTCGGCGAGTGGCAGACGCGGGCGCAGGTATCGACATTGTTGTTGCCGAAGGCGGCGCGTACCAGTTTCTGCACCAGGTAATCCTCTTCGTTGGTGCAGCGGCTGGAGACGATGCCGCCGATGGAATTGCGGCCATACTTTTTCTGGATGCGGCGGAATTCGCTTGCGGTGTGGGCCAGGGCTTCCTGCCACGATACCTCGCGCCAGGGATCGCTGATCTTCGACCGGATCATGGGCTTGGTGACGCGGTCCGGGTGCGTCGCGTAGCCCCAGGCAAAGCGGCCCTTGACGCAGGCGTGGCCCTCGTTGGCGCGGCCGTCCTTCCAGGGCAGCATGCGCACCACTTCGGAGCCCTTCATCTCGGCGCGCAAGCCGCAGCCGACGCCGCAATAGGCGCAGGTGGTGGTCACGCTGCGCTCGGCCTGACCCTTTTCGATGACGGTCTTTTCCATCAGCGTCGCCGTCGGGCAGGCCTGGACGCAGGCGCCGCAGGACACGCAGTCGGATTCGAGGAAAGATTCGGCCTGCCCCGCCGTGACGCGCGAGCCGAAACCGCGGCCGGCGATGGTCAGGGCGAAAGTCCCCTGCTGTTCCTCGCAGGCGCGTACGCAGAGATTGCAGACGATGCACTTGCCGGGGTCGTAGCTGAAGTAGGGATTCGACTCGTCCTTGACCACATCGGTGTAGTGGTTCTCGCCAGGGTTCGCCTCGCCCGAGCCATAGCGCACATCGCGCAGGCCGACCACGCCGGCCATGGTCTGCAGCTCGCAGTTGCCGTTGGCGGAACAGGTCAGGCAGTCCAGCGGGTGGTCGGAAATGTAGAGCTCCATGACGTTGCGC
>JANMTA010000063.1:0-3236 GCA_031389965.1 Betaproteobacteria bacterium | reverse complement strand
GCGCTTGTAGATCTGCGCCGCGATCGACTGGGTCTTGACCCTGGCCAGTTCCTCGGCCGACACGCCTTCGTCCTGGACGCGCTTGATCTCGGCACGCAGGGCGGCTTCCAGGTCGGCGATGGTTTTGCCTTCCGCCGGCTGGCCGTCGAGGGTGAAGCTGGCCTCGCCGCGCAGCGTACCGTCGTAGCCGGCTCCGGCCGACTGTGCGACACGGCTGCCACGCACCAGGTTCTTCGCAAAGCGCGATGCATCATGGCCGTCGAGCACCGCCGCCAGCACCTCGAGCGCATACGGGTCACGGTCCTTCTGCACGTCGCGCAACTTCGGCGTCTTCCACGCCATGGCGAGGTAGGGCAGCTTGGCTGGGGCCTTGACGCTGACGCGGCGAATGCCGGCCTGCTCCGGTTCATTCTGCGGCTTGCGTTCGGGCAGGGCCTGCGCCTTGTGCGTGCCGTAGTACTTCTGCGCCAGACGGAACACCTCGCGATGATCGACGTCGCCGACGACGACGACATAGGCATTGTTCGGCGCATACCACTGCCGATACCAGTTGCGGGCATCCTGCCAGGTCATATGCTCGAGGTCATCCATCCAGCCGATGATCGGCCGCCGATAGGGATGTGCCTGGAACATCGCCGAGTTCAGGGCTTCGTAGACCAGTCCCTGCGGATTGTCGTCGGTGCGCAGCCGGCGCTCTTCCATGACCACCTTGATCTCGGCGGCGAATTCCTTGGGCTCCAGTTTCAGGTTGGCCATGCGGTCGGCTTCGAGCAGCATCATTTCGGGCAGCGCGCCCTTCGGCACGATCTGGAAATAGGCCGTGTAGTCGCGGCTGGTGAAAGCGTTGTCGCGGCCGCCGGCCTCGGCCACGCGCTTGTTGAATTCGCCCGAACGCAGATTTTTCGTGCCCTTGAACATCAGGTGCTCCAGCGCGTGGGCGACACCCGAGGTGCCGTCCTTTTCGTCCATGCTGCCGGCGCGGTACCAGACCATATGCACGGCAGTCGGCGCCCGACGATCTTCCTTGACGATGACGCGCAGGCCATTGGCAAGTCTGGTTTCGAAGGGATTGGCAAAAGTCGGCGCTGGCAATACGGTGAATGCCAGCAGGGCGGCAGGGACAAGCAATGATTTCATGGCGGGTCTGGGTGTTTGCACGGTGGGGGGGAGGAAGTGCGTCTGTTAGAATCATCGGGTCGTGCATCTTAGCGCGGCTCCCGCCTCCGACCGCATTCCGCATGTTTGGTTTCCAAAAGACAAAAAACGCCTCCGCCGCCCAGGCTCCGATAGCTCCGGCGCCACCTGTTTCGTGGGGCGAACGCCTCAAGGCCGGACTTTCCCGCACCCGGGCCACGCTCAACACGCCGCTGACGGAGCTTTTCAGCCGGGCGAAGATCGACGATGAGCTGCTCGAAGATCTTGAGAGCACGCTGCTGATGGCCGATTGCGGCGTCGAGGCGACCCACTGGCTGCTCGCCGAACTCAAGGCCACCGTCAAGCGTGACAAGCTGGAAACCCCGACCCAGTTGCGGGCAGCCCTGGCGCAAGGTCTGCGAACCCTGCTCGCGCCGCTCGAGCAAACGCTGGAAGCCCACGGCCAGCAGCCTTTCGTGATCATGATCGCCGGCGTCAATGGCGCCGGCAAAACCACCTCGATCGGCAAGCTGGCCAAGCATTTCCAGAGCCAGGGCAAGAGCGTGCTGCTGGCCGCCGGCGACACCTTCCGTGCCGCCGCCCGCGAGCAACTCACCGCCTGGGGCGAGCGCAACGGCGTCACCGTCATCGCCCAGGAATCCGGCGATCCGGCGGCCGTGGTGTTCGATGCCATCAACGCCGCCCGCGCACGCGGCATCGACGTGGTCCTGGCCGATACCGCGGGGCGTCTGCCGACACAGTTGCACCTGATGGAAGAAATCGCCAAGGTGCGCCGCGTCATGCAGAAAGTCGATGCCTCGGCACCGCACGAGGTGCTGCTGGTGCTCGACGCCAACATCGGGCAGAACGCCGTGCAGCAGGTCAAGGCCTTCGACAAGGCGATCGGCGTGACCGGTTTGGTCATCACCAAGCTCGACGGCACGGCCAAGGGCGGCGTGCTGGCCGCGATCGCGCGCCAGTGTCCGAAGCCGGTACGCTTCATCGGCGTCGGCGAGGGCATCGACGATCTGCAAGCCTTTCGCGCCGGTGAGTTTGTCGAGGCGCTGCTGGGACCGGCCTAGTGATCCGTTTCGACCGTGTCTCCAAGCGTTATCCGCCGGGCGTCGATGCACTGTCCGACATCAGTTTCGAGGTGGCCGAGCGCGAGATGGTGCTGGTGAGTGGCCATTCCGGGGCGGGGAAATCAACCCTGCTGAAGCTCATTTCCGCAGTTGAAAAGTCCAGCGGAGGGGTGGTTCTGGTCGGCGGCCAGAATGTGAGCGGGCTCGCCCGCCCGGCCCTGCCCTATTTGCGGCGGCGCATCGGCATGGTGTTCCAGGACCAGAAGCTGCTCTTCGATCGGAATGTGTTCGAGAACGTCATGCTACCCCTGTCGATCACCGGTTTCCGGCCCAGGGAAGCGGCACAGCGGGTGCGCGCCGCGCTGGACAAGGTTGGTCTTGCCAGCCGCGAGAAAGCCCTGCCGGTGATGCTCTCGGGCGGAGAGCAGCAGCGCCTGGCAATTGCCCGTGCCGTGGTGGGCCGCCCGAACCTGCTCCTCGCCGACGAGCCCACCGCCCATCTCGATGCGGACACCGCGGCCGATGTTGCGCGGATCTTGCATGAATTTCATCATGTCGGCGTCACGGTACTGATCGCCACGTATGCCGGCGACCTGTTTCCCGGCGCGCGGCGCTTGCAGCTCGATCATGGAAGGCTGCTGCCATGAATGTCTGGCTGGATCACCACCACGCGGCCGCCCGGCTGGCAATACGCCGGCTGAGCGCTGCGCCCCTGAACAGCCTGCTTTACTTGCTGGCCATCGGTGTGGCCCTCGCCTTGCCGGCAGGGGGCCAGATGCTGCTCGTCAACGCGCTGAGCCTGGCCGGTACGACCTCGGCAGCTCCCCAGATTTCAATTTTCATGGCATCGAACGCCGACCGCGGAATGGCAACGGAAATCGCATCCCGCCTGAAGAAGCGCAGCGACGTAAAGCGGATTCAGTTTCTGCCGCGGGAAGAAACCCTGGCGCGCATGAAAACCAACCCGGGACTGCGTGAAGTGATCGAAGTCCTTCCCGCAAACCCGTTTCCCGATGCCTT
>JANMTA010000038.1:0-7202 GCA_031389965.1 Betaproteobacteria bacterium | reverse complement strand
CCGACGATGCGCCGTCGATCACCTCGCCATCGACCGGCATCGCCTCGCCGGCGCGAACGACGAATACATCGCCCGGAATCAGCGTTGCCACCGCCACATCGACCAGGTCGCCGCCCCGTTCGATGCGCGCCGTCTGCGGCTGCAGCTTCGCCAGCGCCTCGATCGCGGCCGAGGTCTTGGCCTTGGCCCGCGCTTCGAGGATCTTGCCCAGCAGCACCAGCGTGATGACCGTCGCCGAGGCCTCGAAATACACGTGCTGGTGATGCAGATCCCACACCGTAACGACCAGACTGTAGGCCCAGGCCATGCTCGTGCCCAGCGCCACCAGCACGTCCATGTTGCCGGCGCCGCCGCGGATTGCATTGAAGCCGCCGACATAGAAGCGCCAGCCGATCCAGAACTGCACCGGCGTCGCCAGCAGCAGTTGCAGCCAGCGCGGCAGCACGTCGTCATGCGAATTGATGTCACCCGCGACGCCGAACATGAAGGCCATCTGCGCCACCAGCGGCAGAGTCAGCGCGGCGGAAATCCAGAAGCGGCGCAGTTCGTCGCGGTAGATCGCGAACTTCTTCGCTTTCTCTTCGCCACGCGTGTCGGCGTTGGAAACGTCGGCGGTGAAACCGGTTTTCACTATGGTCGCGATCAGGCGACCGACATTGACGTCAGCGGGGGAGTAGCGCACGTGGGCGCGCTCGGCAGCGAAGTTGACCACCGCTTCGACGCCGGACAGCTTGTTGAGCTGCTTCTCGATGCGCGCCGCGCAGGCCGCACAGGTCATGCCGCCCAGCGCCAGTTCGACGGTGTCACAGTTGCTGGCAACGGAATCCTGCGGCGCGTTCATCGGATCTATTTGCCCATACATTAGGAAACGCTAATTATGCGACGGCGTGCGCTTGGTCGCAAGCTTGGCGTCGCTTTGGCGCGGGTTATCGCCGTCCCGTCAGCGCCGACTATTACACGTGGCAGACCACGCCCTGCCACAGCTTGCCGCCCAGCGTCGCCGCATTGACCAGCCCATACACGCCGAAGCCCAGCACCAGCAGGCCCGAACCCAGGCGCAGCGCACGCCCCTGGATCACGCTGCGAAAGCGCGCCAGCAGCAGCCCGGCCAGCATCAGGTTGGGCAGGGTGCCGAGGCCGAAGGCCAGCAGGGTCGCCGCGCCGCGCAGTGCGCTGCCCGTGAGCAGGGCCATCGCCAGCACGCTATAGACCAGGCCGCAGGGCAGCCAGCCCCACAGCAGACCGAGCGGAAAAGCCTGCGCCGGACCGCGCACCGGCAGGAAGCGTTTGGTCGCCGGCTGGATGCGCCGCCACAGCCACTGCCCGGCGCGTTCGGTGAAGGCCAGCGCACCGGTGATGCCGGTCAGATAGAGACCGAGCGCAATCATCATCAGGTTGGCAGCGACGTACAGGGTCAACTGCACCGGCAAGGCATGGTTGAGCAACAGGCCGAGGCTGCCCAGCGCACCCATCAGGGCGCCGGCCATGGCATAGCTGCCGATGCGGCCGAGGTTGTAGGCGAGATGGATGGTCCAGGCAGGACCTGCGGCACCGGGCTTGCCCGGCATTTGCAGGGTGAGTGCGGAAACGATGCCGCCACACATTCCGGCGCAATGCACGCCGCCCAGCAGGCCGATCAGGAAAACCGCGAGAAAGCCGCTATCAGGCACCGAGCGCCGTTAGATTACTTTGGAATAGCGGACGCGTTCCCGATCGGTGCGCAGGTAACGGTCGAAGGCCATGGCAATGCCGCGCACCAGCAGGCGACCGCGCGGCAGGACGCTGATCCATTGATCGTCAATGGTGAGCAGGCCGCCCTTTTCCATTTCGCGCAGGTCGTCCAGTTCCGAGGCGAAGTAGGACTTGAAGTCGATCAGGTGGGCGATCTCGATGGACTCGATCGAAAGCTCGAAATGGCACATCAGCGCCTGGATGATGCTGCGCCGCAAGAGGTCGTCGGCGTTCAACTCGATGCCGCGGAAAATCGGCAGCACGCCCTGGTCGAGGCTGTCGTAGTACTCGTCAAGCGTGCGCACGTTCTGGCAGTAGCTGGGGCCGACCTTGCCGATGGCAGACACGCCGAAGGCCATCAAGTCAGCTTCGGCATGCGTCGAATAACCCTGGAAATTGCGATGCAACCGACCCTGGCGCTGGGCCACGGCCAGTTCGTCGTTGGGCTTGGCGAAGTGGTCCATGCCGATGAAGACATAGCCCGCATCGGTCAGGCGACGGATCGCCAGTTGCAGGATCTGCAGGCGCGCATCGGGCGACGGCAGATCGGATTCGTTGATGCGCCGCTGCGGCTTGGCCAGGCTCGGCAGGTGCGCGTAGTTGTAGATAGACAGGCGATCCGGATCGAGTTTGAGAACCTCGTCCAGCGTATGGTTGAAACTGATCACGTTCTGCTTGGGCAGGCCGTAGATCAGATCGACCGAGATGCCCTTGAAACCAAATTCGCGCGCCGAATCGATCACCAGTTTGGTTTCTTCGAGGCTTTGCACGCGATTCACCGCCACCTGCACTTCGGGCGAGAAATCCTGCACGCCGACGCTCATGCGGTTGAAGCCCAACTCACCGAGCAGCTTCACGGTTTCGCGGTCGACCTTGCGCGGATCGACCTCGATCGAGTACTCGCCACCGGGCAACAGGCGGAAATGCTTGCGGATGATATCCATCAGCCGGTACATTTCGTCGTTACTGAGGAAGGTCGGCGTACCCCCACCGAAGTGCAGCTGAACCACGTCGCGGCTACCGTCCAGCGCCGCCTCCTGCATGGCGATTTCCTTGCCCAAGTACTTGATGTACTTGGCAGAACGGCCGTGGTCCTTGGTGATGATCTTGTTGCAGGCGCAGTAGTAGCAGATGGTGTTGCAGAAGGGGATGTGGACGTATAATGACAAAGGCCGTCCGATTCCGCCCACCGTCCTCTTCCCAAGCCAGCGCATGTAGTCGTCGGCGCCGAAGGCCTCGACGAAACGGTCGGCGGTTGGATACGAGGTGTATCGTGGGCCGTTTACGTCGAACTGCCGAATGACCTGCGGGTCGAAAATGAGTTCCTGATAATCCATTGGCTGAAGGTAGGGGCTTGCGGTAAGCACAGTATATTTACTTCAAGTGTATACGATGCCGCAATCGCGAATAAGTTGCATTGATACAGATCAAAGGGGTGCCCCTAAACGGGTAACGCAACAAGCGTGCATGCAAACGTCAAGCAGAATGTAGTACCGCTCATCACCCCGGGGCTCAAGGTCGCGTGTTCGCAGTGCAATTTGCGCGAACTGTGTCTGCCGTTCGACCTTTCCGACGAAGACATGGGACGACTCGACAGCCTGATCGGCGGTGGGCGCAAACTTAAACGCGGCCAGCACCTCTACCGTGCCGGCGAGCCTTTCGAATCGATCTTCGCCGTCAGGGCCGGATTCTTCAAGACCGACGTGCTGACCGAAGATGGCCGCGACCAGGTCACCGGCTTCCAGATGGCCGGAGAAATTCTCGGCATGGACGGCATCAGCACCGAAGTCCACACCTGCAATGCCTTGGCCCTGGAAGACAGCGAAGTCTGCCTGATCCCGTTTACCGAACTGGAAATGCTGTCGAGCGAAATCCACTCCCTGCAGCATCACCTGCACAAGGTCATGAGCCGCGAGATCGTGCGCGACCACGGCGTCATGATGCTGCTCGGTACGATGCGCGCGGAAGAACGTCTGGCAGCTTTCCTGCTCAACCTTTCGCAGCGCTTCAGTGCGCGCGGCTATTCGCCGGTCGAGTTTCATCTGCGTATGACGCGCGAGGAAATCGGCTCCTACCTTGGTCTCAAGCTGGAAACCGTGAGCCGCGCCTTCTCCCGCTTTCAGGACGAAGGCCTGATCTCCGTGCAGCAGAAGCACATCCGAATTGTGGATATTCCCCGGCTCAAGACCCTGCTGGCGCCGCCCGACGGGCGTATCGGCTAGACCAGCACGGCGAGCAAGCCCAGCGGTTGGCGCGTCAAGGCCACCGACACGATCCAGCCAAATACGGCAAGCGACGCAAACCAGCAGATGATCCGCATCCGGCGCGTACTCGCGTCGCGCAAGGCCAGGACGCCGAAGATGATGTAGGCGATCACGCCCAGCACTTTCGCCGTGACCCAGCCGACCACGAAGGGATACTGGCCCGACATCGCCGCCAGCGACAGGGCCGCAACCAGCAACACGGTATCGTTGATGTGCGGTACCACCCTGATCCAGCGCGCGCCGAGCAAGGGCGAATCGCGCATCATCAGAATGCCGCGCAGGAAGAAGCCGGTCAGGCTCAAAACCACGCTGATCACATGCACGTATTTGACCGCGAGATACATGCGCCTAACCCGGTTTGCCGTCCTCGCGAGCGCGCCAGAGGGCCGGCGCAAAACGCCACGCCCACAGCCCGAAGCTGCCCAGCCAGAGCAATGACGACAGCCACGTCAGCGCATGGGCGCCCGGCAGCAGCGGGAGTTCGCTGATCACCCGCACCGCCGCGGCCGCCTGCATCATGCAGAACGCCCGCCATATCGCATCGTCAGCTGCGACCGGCCGGCCGGAATGTCCCATGGTTACGCGCGAGGCCATGCCAATCAGCATGGAAGCAAAGAAGCCGAGCGTCAAGGCATGCAGCGGTGCCTGCCCGAGGAAACCCGGAACTGCTTTCCAGAACAGGCTCTGCAGGGCAAACAAGGCGAAGGCGACTCCCAGCCAGGCGAACGCGACATGCAGCACGGAAAGCATCCGGTTCGCCAGCGCCGCGCGGCTCCACCAAAGCCACGTAAGGCTAACGGCGACCAGCGCGGCCGGCAGGTCCGCCAGCCAGAGCCATTCGATTAGTTCGAAAAACGCCAGCCCTCCGTGCGTGAGGCTCAGGCCGACCAGGCTGCGCAAGGCCCATTGCGGACGGTGAACGACATAGGCCCGCACTGCGGAAGAGGTGAAGAACGGCAACATGCGATGTGCCACGGCAAGAAACACCGGCAACAAGAACCCCCAGACCGCCAAGGATATTCCGAGCCGCGCCCATGGCAGCGCACCGCCGGCGGCGAAGACCGCAAAAGCACACATCGCCCCCACTCCGAGCCAGGCGGCCAGCGCAACGAAACCGATGTGCTCGCGGTCCGTCGTCCGATGCCGGGCAAGACGGGTAAGCAGCAGAGCTACTGCAACCCAGCCGGCCAGCACCAAGCTCAGACCTGCAACCAGGAACTGCGGCAGCAACAACGCAACCCAGACCAGCAGCCAGCCGCAAGCCAGCAAAGCAAAAGCGGGAACGAAATCCCGCTGCGACAATTCGCCTGCACCCTGCCAGCGCGGCCCGGCGGTAAGGATGAAGCCGAACATGAAAAAGGGAAACACGCCGCAGGACAGCAGCAAGGCGTGCAGCACCGATGGCGGAAACACGGCCAGCAACGGCCACGCCGGAACCGGCCAGAGCCCGAGGTAGCGCCCGCTCAGTTCCATTGACCAGAACACCATGACTGCCAGTGCCTGGACGGTACCCGCGAGGAACATCGGGCGGTGAGGTGCGGCGAACACTAGCGGCAGGCGCATTACGGCTTTCGCTTACGACACGATGCATGGTAAGGTTCTGCCGGCAAACAAACTGTACCCCCCTGCACGAAACCCCGCACGAAACCATGCACGAAACCAAGCTCGACATCCCGCAGATTCTTTCCCGCCTGCCGCTGTTCCAGGAACTTGCACCGGACCAGATTGCCAATCTGGAGCCGGCGTGTCGCGAGCGCCGACTTTCCAAGGGCGAAATGCTGTTTCAGAAGGGCGACCTGCTCAAGGGTTTTTACGTCGTGGTCTTCGGTCAGATCAAACTGGCCTTTCCGTCCTCGCAGGGAAACGAGAAGGTAATGCAGATCATCGGGCCGCGCCAGAGCTTCGGCGAAGCGATCATGTTCCTCGGTCGCCCCTGTCCGATCTTTGCCGAAGGCCTGGTCGACAGCCTGCTGCTGCACATCAACAGCGGCCCGGTTTTCGATCTGCTCGAATCCGACCCCCTGTTCGCCCGGCGCATGCTGGCCGGGCTTTCGATGCGGCTGCATTCCCTGGTGCAGGACGTCGAGACCTACTCCCTGCGCTCCTCGGCGCAACGCGTGGTCGGCTACCTGTTGCAGCAATGCCCCCAGGAAGGCGAATGTACGGGCTCGTTCGACATTTCGCTGCCGACCTCGAAACAGGTGATCGCCTCGCGCCTGAACCTGACGCCGGAAACACTGTCGCGAATTTTTCACGATCTCACGGTCAACGGCTTGATTGGCGTCAGCGGCAAGCAAATCACCATCAACGATGTAAAGCGACTGCGCGAATTTGATCTCTGAAGGTCTGGTAACGCCGCACTGCACTGATCAGATTCCAGCCCAGCCAGGCACTCGAAGCCGCAAAGGCCACCCCGGCAAGACGCACCAACCCGGGCACCCAGACCGCCGCCAGCAGCAACAGCAAGGCCAGCACATGAAGGCGCAGTTGCCCGGTCATCGCCTCGGCAGCGAGCATTTTTTTCATGTTGGGCACGGCCGACATGGGGGCGCCCAGGCGCTGCAGATGCAGCCAGTTCAGGAAGGGCGTGATCTTGTACATCATCCCGGTAATGGCGGAAACGAATACGCCGGCGAAGGCCAGCACACCCAGCCAGACCACCGATCGTGGATCGGCACCGATTGCCGGGACCAGAAAGTAGGCAGCGCCGGAAATGGCGAAGGCCAGCAACGACAACATCGCCACCCGGAAGTACAGGGACGTCGCGTCATGTATTTTTCTGCGGCGCGTGTACTGAAGCCACAGGGTCATTCCGGCGTAAGCAGAAAAAATAGCCAGCAGGGGCAAGCCGATTGCGGCCGGCCAGCGCAGGTCCTCAAGAAAATACTGGCCTGACCATGCAATCAGCAAGAGCAGCAGCAGCGGACCGAAGCCGCGGGCGAACCACAGCGGATAGGGCCGCGTCAGCTGAAACATCGGCACCACGTGGTAGGACACCCCGGCCAGCAGCATCAGCGCCCAGCCGCCCAGCCCCCATGCCAGATGTATGTTGGTCAGTTCGACAATGGGTACCGGCAATCCACGCGCCAGCGACTCGGCAAGGAGCGAGCCGAGCAGCACCGTGACCGCCAAACCGCCGATCGCCATGCGCATCGCCCACAAGGTCATGCCTGTCGCCGGTGTGCGCCACAGCGCAAGTGCAACCAC
>JANMTA010000558.1:0-3642 GCA_031389965.1 Betaproteobacteria bacterium | reverse complement strand
GGGCTGTGGAACAACTTCCGCGCCGCGGCGGAAAAGAACGGCAATGCCATCCCGGCGGAGCCACTGTATTTCATCAAGGGGGCGAACAGCTACTGCGCCCACCGCCAAGCCGTGATGGCGCCGCAGAGCTATGACGGACGCGTGATCTACGAAGGCGAACTGGCGGTGATGATCGGCAAGACCGCGACCGCCGTCAGCGTCGAGGACGCGCCGGCCCACATCTTCGGCTACAGCTGCGCCAACGACGTCACGGCGCTGGAACTGCTCAACCGCGACACGAGTTTCGCGCAATGGACGCGGGCCAAGAGCTTCGATACCTTCGGCGTCTTCGGCCCGGTGATCGAGACCGATTTCGATCCGGCCGGCGGCGAACTGGTGACACTGCTCAACGGCCGCGAGCGCCAGCGCTACCCCTTCGCCGACATGATCTTCAGCCCGGCGCAACTGGTCTCGCTGATCTCCCGGGACATGACCCTGCAGCCGGGCGACGTGATCCTCTGCGGCACCTCGCTGGGTGCGATGCCGATGAAGCCGGGCAGCACCGTCGAGGTGGTGATCGAGGGCGTCGGCAAGCTGTTCAACGAGTACCGCGCAGCGCCGTAGCGCCGGCGCCGACTTTCATCGGCATGATGGATCCCTGCCGATTTGTAAATCTCGGCATAACGGTGTTACCCTAGTGACACCTTATAGCAACAGGTACTGAGCAATGTCCACTACTTCACTGAAACTCTCCGAGGAACTCAAGCAACGCGCTGTTGCCGCTGCTGAAAGGAAAGGAGTGTCGCCACATGCGTTCATGGTCAATGCGATAGAGCAGGCAGCCACGGCGGCCGAGCAGCGGGCCAGTTTCGTAGGCGAGGCTCTGGCGGCACGGGAACAAATGTTGAGCAGCGGGAAGGGCTACGATTCCCGTGAGGTGCACACCTACCTCAAGGCGCGGATATCCGGCAATAAGCCTGCAAAGCCGAAAGCCAGGTCTTGGCAAAGCTGATCTATTCGCGAAGAGCGCTCGCCGATCTCGAAAGGCTGACCGACTTCCTGATCAAGACCAATCCGTCCGCCGCCGAAGAGACGCTTGGACTGATTGAGGAAGCAGTTGAACTATTAAGGCGCCATCCACTTATCGGCCGGCCCGTGGAATATGAATTGCGAGAGTTAGTGATATCCAGAGGGCGTACGGGGTATGTGGCCCTCTATGGTTTTGAGGAAGACCGGGATGCCGTCCTGATTCTTGCGATCCGCCATCAACGTGAAGCTGGTTATTGGGGCCAGGACGAGGACTGAGTTCGGCCATCAAGAGTCAGTCACATCGCTCCTCCATTGCTGACGTTCGCTTGTGATGATTTCTCCGAAGCCGCCATTCAATCGGAGCCAGAAACCTTTCCCGAGCGAACTTCGGCAATGCAAAACCTGCCGGTGTCTGAAACTATTCCTCAATAACCACAGCGGTCCCGCTCGCCGAAACCATCAACATTCCGTTCTTTTCGCCCAGCACTTCGTAATCGAGATCAATGCCAACGACAGCATTGGCACCAAGTTCGCGCGCCTGCTCTGACAGTTCGTCCAGTGCAATCTGCCGTGCCTTGCGAAGCTCTTTCTCATATGTGCCAGACCGTCCGCCGACAATGTCACGGACACTGGCAAACATATCCTTGAGAATATTGGCACCGAGAACAGCCTCACCCGCGACAACGCCGCAGTAGCGAGTGATTTTCTTGCCCTCCATTGAAGGAGTGGTAGTCAGTTCCATAAATGTCCTCATATCAAAATTATTGCGGGATGGCTCGGTACAGCCATTCGCCTGCCAAGTTGCGTCGCCTTGATGCTCAGGGACTAACCAACCTTCTTTGACGAGGCGACGAACTTGACGACGAAGAATATCGCTACGACCAATAAAATTGAACCTCCGCCTCCAACAATATTCACCAAAAAAACTATGTACAAGGCGACCAAAATGCATGCAAGCTACCAATTTACGCCGCCGGCAGCTTAGGGCACGAAGGAGACACGGACGATTTCAATGCCTGAACAGGCATGCCAGATAAGCTGCCGTGTCGCCAGCGCCAGCGCGCTGCGTCCCTTCGGGAATTCTCGCTGTCAGCGCGCGGCGACCGCCAGCTTGCCGTTCTGGTCGGCCAGCGTCTTCGCCAGCAGCGAGGCGCAGGCATACACGGCGTCGATGGTCGGCGTCGGCGTCGCGGTGACGCGGCCCAGTTCGCGCACCGAACCTACCAGCGCTTCGAGCTCCAGCGGCCGGCCGGATTCGACGTCCTGCAGCATCGAGGTCTTGTGCTTGCCGACGCCCTCGGCACCGGCGATGCGCTTTTCGAGCGAGACCTTGAACTTGACGCCGAGCTTTTCGGCGACGGCCTGCGCCTCGATCATCATGTTCGCCGCGAGTTCGCGCGTCAGCGGAAACTGGCAGATGTCCACCAGCGTGGCATGGGTCAAGGCGCTGATCGGATTGAAGCTGAGGTTGCCCCACAGCTTGAGCCAGATCTCGGAACGGATGTCGGTGGATATCGGCGTCTTGAACCCGGCGCGGATCAGCGTCTGCGCCAGCAGTTCGAGGCGCGGGCTCTTGGCGCCGTCGAGTTCGCCCAGCGTGAAGCGGTTGCCCTCGATCACCTTGATCACGCCCGGCGCCACCAGTTCGGAAGCGGGATAGACCACGCTGCCGATGACGCGCTCGATCTCGATATTGGCGGCGACCGTGCCATCGGGATCGACCGCGACCACGGCCTGCCCCTGCCAGGGGCAGGCCAGCTTGTGGAAGTACCACCAGGGGATGCCGTTCTGCATGGTCACCACCACGGTATCCGGGCCGAACAGGCGGCGCATGTCGGGCAGCACGTCTTTTACCTGGTGCGCCTTGAGCGTCAGCAGCACGACATCCTGCACGCCGGCTTCGGCCATGGTCGCGCCCTTGACGTTCGTCGCGTGGCGTTCGCTGCCGTCTTCCTCGATCAGCCGGAGTCCGTTGGCCCGGATCGCGGCGAGGTTGGGCCCGCGCGCGATGCAGATGACATTTTCCCCGGCCAGCGACAGGCGGGCGCCGAGGTAGCCGCCAATGGCGCCGGCACCGACGATGGCAATCTTCATCAGTTCCTCCTAGTGACCCAGATGCGCGCCGGCTTCGCGCTGGCGCAGCATGCTCTTGAGGCCGCTCCACAGCGGCACCAGCAGCAGGAAAATGGACACTGCCATCAGGCTGCCGACCAGCCAGTTGGCGAAGAAGATGCCGACCTCGCCCTGCGACATCAGCATCGACTGGCGGAAAGACGATTCCGCCATGTCGCCCAGCACCAGCGCCAGTACCAGCGGCGCCAGCGGATAGCGCAGCTTCTTGAACAGGTAGCCGAGCACGCCGAACACCAGCATCATGATCACGTCGAAGATCGAGCTATGCACGGTGTAGGCACCCACCGCGCAGATGAACACGATCACCGGCGCGATCACCGCGAATGGGATGCGCAGGATCGCGGCCCACCAGGGCACCGTGGTCAGCACCACGATGAGGCCGACGATGTTGCCCAGGTACATGCTGGCGATCAGGCCCCAGACGAAATCCTTCTGCTCGACGAAAAGCAGCGGCCCCGGCTGCAGGCCCCAGATCAAGAGACCCCCGAGCAATACCGCCGC
>JANMTA010000500.1:0-1836 GCA_031389965.1 Betaproteobacteria bacterium | reverse complement strand
CTTGAAGGCTTCGGTGACCTTTTCGGTGGTGGCGCCGCCGCCGACGTCGAGGAAGTTGGCCGGCTCGGCACCGAACAGCTTGATGGTGTCCATGGTCGCCATCGCGAGGCCGGCGCCATTCACCAGGCAACCGATGTTGCCGTCGAGCGAGATGTAGGCCAGATCGAACTTGGATGCCTCGATCTCGTCGGCGTCCTCCTCGTCCAGGTCGCGGTAGGCGACGATCTCGGGGTGGCGATACAGGGCGTTGGCATCGAAGTTGAACTTGGCGTCGAGCGCCTTGATGCCGCCATTGCCTTCGAGAATCAGCGGGTTGATCTCGGCCAGGCTGGAATCGGTTTCCATGTAGCAGGTGTAGAGCTTCTTCAGCGTATCCACGGCTTGCGCCAGCGAGCCTGCAGGCACACCGATACCGTTCGCGAGTTCATTGGCCTGGGCATCGGTGAGGCCGGTCGCCGGATCGACGAAGACCTTGATGATCTTCTCCGGCGTCTTGTGCGCGACTTCCTCGATGTCCATGCCGCCCTCGGAGGAGGCCATCATGGCGACCTTCTGCGTGGCGCGATCGGTCAGCGCGGCGACGTAGTATTCCTTCTTGATGTCGGCACCTTCCTCGACCAGCAGGCGACGCACTTTCTGACCCGCAGGCCCGGTCTGATGGGTCACCAGCTGCATGCCGAGAATCTGCCCAGCGTAAGTCCTGACTTCATCCATCGACTTGGCGACCTTGACGCCACCGCCCTTGCCGCGTCCCCCGGCATGGATCTGGGCCTTGACCACCCAAACCTTAGTTGCCAACTGAGCGCCGAGAGTTTCCGCTGCCTTGACCGCCTCGTCGACGGAAAAGCAGGGGATGCCGCGCGGGGTCGTCACGCCGAATTTCTTCAGGAGTTCCTTGCCCTGATATTCGTGGATTTTCATGCGTCTTCCTTGTTGTATAGGGTGCGTTGATCGGGGGCCGACATTTGAATTTGATTCGGGTGCCGGTCTTGTTGCCGCGGAACCAGCGCGTACCATACCGACGGGCTGTTTCCGAAGTGGTCGTGCGCCGCCGCAAGGACAGAAAATGAAGCTGTGGCGCTCATGTTGCGGCGCGAAATACTAACATAAGCGTACTTAATGGAAGCTTACAAGCGAGGCTTCCGGAATTGCCGATTGCCGGGCAGGCAGCCGGCATAATGGCTTTGGATTCAAATTTTTATAGCCTGCCTATCTTCATCCGCCGGAGACTTCGATGGCCCATCCCGACTTTCTGCTGGCCCTGGATCAGGGTACGTCCAGTTCGCGCAGCATCGTGTTCGATACGCACGGTCGCCTGGTTGCCATGGCGCAGCGCGAACTGCGCCAGATCTTCCCCCAGCCGGGCTGGGTCGAACATGATCCGCAGGAGATCTGGACCAGCCAGTTGGCCACCGCGCGGGAAGCCATAAGCAAGGCAGGCATCGACGCCGCCGACATTGCCGCCATCGGCATCACCAACCAGCGCGAAACCACCCTGGTGTGGAACCGCAGCACCGGCGAACCGCTGTGCAATGCCATCGTCTGGCAGGACCGGCGTACCGAACCCGACTGCGCCGCGCTGCGCGAACGCAGTTGCGAAGCCATGGTCAGCGACAAGACCGGGCTGGTCATCGACGCCTACTTTTCCGGGACCAAACTCAAGTGGATCCTTGACAACTTCCCCGGCGCTCGCGCTGCAGCTCGGCGCGGCGAACTGGCCTTCGGCACGATCGATACCTGGCTGCTGTGGCAGCTGACGGGCGGCACCGTGCATGCCACGGATGTCAGCAACGCTTCCCGCACCCTGCTGTTCGACATCCATCGCAACCAGTGGGA
>JANMTA010000466.1:0-4548 GCA_031389965.1 Betaproteobacteria bacterium | reverse complement strand
GGACGATCGCCGTCCTGCACATCGGGAATTCGCAGGTTGTCGATGAGTCCACCGGCAAAGAGAACTCCCGAATGTGTATCGAGAACAGCGATATCCCCGGGACCGCTGGAGTGCCCGAAATAGAGGACCTCAAGCGGCCGTCCGATCAGGTCAATCGTGTGCGCAGTTTCGAACTCGATGTCGGGCTTGAACATCGCCGTGCCGCTCATTGCCGCTTCGCCGAGTTGGCGGCGCAGTGTCTTGAGGCAGTTCTCGCAACGAGCTGCCATCAGATTCGCCGCGCGGCGATGCATGGAAACAGGAATTCCCTGTGCACGGAAGGCGCCGGCGCCGAAAAGAAACTCCTGGCGGGTATGGGTAATCAGCGCCAGGCGCACCGGCTTGTCGGTCACCCGGGCGATAGCCGCCAGCAGATCTTCACCATGCTGGCGCGAGGTGCCGGTATCGATCGCGACTACCCCGGATTCCCCGACGATAAATCCGGCATTCCCGGTTCGCCCCAGGTTCTCGGAATCAACTTCGCCCTTGGCGCCGAGGAACATATAGACGCCATCAGCGACTTGCAGCGGTTCCGGAATGGCCGGCGATCGGGCCTGAAGGCCGCCGCAACCGGCCGTCCAGGCGGCAATAAGGAATGCGAGCAGTAGGCGTGTTGCCGGCAGACCGCGGCAGTCCTCAGCGCGCATCAGTCGCCGTCGTGGCCGAGGCGGAACGCTCGCCGACCGCGAGGCGGGTGACAAAGGATTTGTCACGGGTGTCGATGACTTCCGCCTTCAGTTCACCCGGCGCCTGCGGCAAAAAGTAAAAGCGGAAATGCGGATTTTCGCTGATCGAAAAATCAACATCGGCGGAGAACACCGGTTTTCCGCCGTAGCTGACGGCGACGCTGCGAACGTAATAGGCGGGTGCGTAAAGGCGCGATACCTGATCCATCGACAGTCCGGAAGTGTTCGGGTGACTGACCATCAACTGGACCAGGTTCGGCTCGTTGAAGCGCACTTCGGGGTCGACGCGCAGCCGCATCTTGCCGACAGTGGCCAACGCGGCCTCGGCGTCTTTTCCGGCAGGCGCCGAGCAACCTCCGGAGGCCTTGATGAAGCGCGCCGCCATGTAAAGTTCGCCGGTGTTCAACTCGGCGATGGCGCGGATGGGCGTGTATTGTTCGACCCGCACCCGCGTCTCGATATCGGCGCGGCCACTCTCCGGCGTGAAGGAAAAGACAGCCGAGATCGGTGACGGATTCTTGTCGATGATCAAATAGAGTTTGCTGATGAATCGCTCCGGTGTCGCGGTCATCCGCGTTCGCAAGGAAACAGGGACTATCGCCGCATCATCGGCGCGAGCCGGGACGTTGAACTCGATCAGGGAATCGGTGTTCGGGTCAATCTTCCGTTGGCCAAACAACTGGGCCCGAACCTTGGCCCAGATCTCGCTGGTTTCGATCGCCGCCGTCTCCGCCGGCGAGACTTTTCGCGGCTCGGCCTGGGCCACCAGGGCACCGGTCATCAGCACGGTGCAGGCCAGTAAAACTCTCACTATGGCTTTCATTGCAGTCCTCCAATTCCCAACAGAATCGGACAGTTTATTCCCACTCCAGTTCCGCGAATGCTGCGGCGGCATTGCGGCGGTTGTATATGTCGAACAGCAACCATTTACCGCGTTCTGTCGCTGCGGCTGTTTCGACCGTCCGGGCGAGCGTTTGCCCATCGGCCAATGCCCGTCGGATGTCAGCGGCAAGCATTGCCAGATAGGCATGCTGCGGAGCAAGTGCCTGCGGCCACGGCAGATTCAACGAACCATGCCCGGGCACGACGTGACGGGCTGGTAACGCGGACAATTCGTCGATCGCGGCAAGCCAGCCGCGAATGCTGCCGTCAAGCACTGGAATGCGTTCCGCAAACAGCAGGTCAGACAGCCACAGCGTCCCCGTCGCCCGGTCGAAGACTGTAAGATCGTTGTCGGTATGGGCAGTCTTCCAGGCGCGGAGTTCCAGGACCCGGCCGCCGAGGTCAAGTTCGCTGCGCTCGACGACGGTCTGGCCGGGCGCAATCAAGTCGCTGCCCTCGGCAGCGGAGCCGATTTCCCTGACCAGCGCGCGCTGGTAGATTGGCCCTTTTGCCGCCATCGCGGCGGGGAGCTTGGCATGCCCGACGAATGCCGGGTGATCGTCGCGAAACGCCGCGTTGCCGAGGATATGGTCCGGATGGACATGTGTGTTGATCACGAAACACACAGTCAGCGGCGTTACGGCCCGAACCGCAGCCCGCAGCGCCTGCCCGATGGCCAGACTGGCCCCGGTATCGATTACCGCAACGCAGCGCTCGCCGACGATGAAACCGATATTGGCGACGTCGCCGCGATTGGCTTCCGCCGGCTCCTCATGAGCGCCGGCGTGCACGTAGATGCCCGCCGCGACTTCCTGCATCGCCAGCGGCGCAGCGCGATCGTCGTTTGCCCGGGCGGTTGCCGCGCAGACACAGGCAAGCGCCGCCAGAACAAGGACGGCGGGTGGCGGAAGGCGCTTGCCGAACATGTTTGCGCGGTCTAGTTAAGGAAGCAGTCCTTCTTCGCCTTGGCCAAGACTCCGCGATACCCGGCTGCCTCCGTCTTGGCCCCTTCCGAATCGCGCAGGACCGCACCGCGCTCGCCGCCGATGCTCATCGCGTTGGCTGCAGTCAAGCCATCGACGAACTGGTCATGGCTAAAAACCTTGGCGAGTTCGTCCAGGGTGCAGGAGCACTTGTAGAGCAATTCCTGGCGTGGCCCGGAATTGCTGCGCATGCATTCGAGGACGAAGTCGACGCGCTCGACGGTCGGAATGTCGTTGCCGGCATTCGCCGGCGCCGCAAGCGAGGAGAGGCCGGCGACAGCCGCGACGGCAAGTATCAGGCGATTGATTCGGGTCATTTCGTTTACTTCCTCAGCTTGGCAACGGTCATGGTTTCGTCGACCAGCGGGGCGTCGGCCTTCTCGTCGGTCGAGGGGACCGTGGTGCGGATCTGGTAGACACCGCCCGGCACCTGGTTGGACAGCGTGAAGATGTAGGCCTTCTTCTCGTATTTTTCTGCGCGAGTCTTCACCACCGGATTGTCGAGATAGGGTTGCACGCGCACTTCGTCGGCCTTGATGTCGCGCCCCTCGAAACGGACGGTGACCGGTTTGATCTGGTCGGCATCGGCCAGCGACAGACGTACGCGATTCTGGAAGAAATTGCGTTTGCCCTTGGTCGTTGTAGCCATTTCCCGAATGTCACGTTCAAGGAAGTAGAGGATCACAGGATTGCCTTCGGCATTGGAAACCTCGGGAATCTGAATCGCTTGATTCCCGCTCAGGAAGTCGGCGCTGGCGAGACGGCCCTTCTCCTTGCCGCCGTCGCGAACGTGGAGGACAACCTTGCCTTCGAAATTGTCGCCGAGTGTGCCGCTACGCTTGTAGCTGTACTCGACATCTGCGGTCTTGGCCAGGTTGCCGAGATGGTTGTCGAGAAAGACACGCTGCTCGACGGCCGAAATCGGCTTCGACGGGGCCTCGCCGACCGGGTCGGCAACGGCCGGTTGCGGCGGCTTCGCGGCCTGGGCGGAAACTTCGGCGATACCGAGATTGATCAACAACGAGGCCAGCAACAGGGACAGCAAATGTTTCTTCATTCTCATCGATTCCTCATGGCGACGCTGATGCGCCTATTGTCGTGAAAGTCCGGCGATCACGGCCAGGTTCTCGGCCAGATCGGGATTGAGTTGGCTGAGCGTGGCGTGCGCGCGCTGCAGTTCGGCCGCCTCGCCCAGCCGGAAATAGGTGACCCCGAGATTGAACCAGGCCTCGCCCGAGGCCGGTTCAACCATTGTTGCGCGACTGAAAGCCTTGACCGCCGCCTCGCGCCGATCAAGGCGCAGGTAGGCCTTGCCGCGCGCGATCCACGGCTCCGGGCTGTCGTCCTCGGCCGCCGCCCAGAGGTCGGCCAGATTGAGCAGTTCCGGCCATTGGGCACCGGCTTCGAGCAGCGCGGCACGCATGAAATAAGGCAGATCCGGCGGTGGCCGTTGCCAGAACGGGCGGGTCGCGGCGAGCGGCCCGATGCCGACGAAGCCGTCGCCGGCCGTGACGCGCTCGGCGACCCAGTCGACCGGCGCCGAAAAATAGTAGCCCTGCGGGCCGGGCAGGCGGAAGGTGAGGATACCGACGAGTCGCCCCTCGTGGTCGAACAATGCGCCACCGCTCGCGCCTGAAGTAAACGCGGTGGTACTCTGGATGACCTTGCTACCGTCGAGACGATGCAGGGCGCCGACCATGCCGTCACGGAAAGCCATTTCGATACCGCCAGTAAAGCCCATCGCGCCGACCCGCTGGCCGATACGCAGGTCGCGGGCGCTGCCGATCCGTACCGGCGTCGCCTCGAGCCTCGGTGCATCGAGAACGCAAAGGTCGTGTTCAAGATCGGCGCTCTGTGCGATCGCCCGCCAGCGTAGCGCGCCCTTGACCAGCGTGATCAGGCGCGCGTCGCGGGTGACGTGGCAGTTGGTGACGACACGGCCCGGCGCGATCGCCACC
>JANMTA010000453.1:0-5079 GCA_031389965.1 Betaproteobacteria bacterium | reverse complement strand
CGTCACCGCCGAAGACTTGATGGGCAAGCAGCGGCATCAGCACGGTGTACGGCATGGCAAAAAAGCTGATTGCCGCGACCAGGAACAGCGAAAGCCGTATGCGAGGATGCCAGCGTATGTAGCGGATGCCCTCCATCAGTGCCTGCAAGGTCGGGGCAGGCTTGCCCGTCGTGAACCTGGTGCGGATCGCGGCCAGGGCCGCGAGCACGGCGAGGTAGGAGAAGGTATTGAGCAGGAAGCACATCGCCTCGCCGCCGGCCGCGACCACGACACCGGCGAGTGCCGGCCCGATGAAGCGCCCCAATTGGATGATGATCGAGTTCAGCGCGATGGCGTTTTGCAGGTCGTCCGGATGCTCGACCAGTTGGGCGGCGATGGTTTGCCGTGCGGGAACGTCGATGGCATTCAAGCACCCCAGTGAGAACGCAAGCAGCAACAGCACCCCGGGGGAGGCAAGTTCAAACCAGGTCAGACCCGCCAGCAGGAGAGACTGCAACAGTGACAGGGCCTGGGTCCACATCAGCAGCCGCCTGCGGTCGACGCGATCGATCCAGACCCCGCCCAAGGCGCCGAAGATCAGAATCGGAATCTGGCTGGAAAAGCCGATGGCCCCCAGCATGAAGGGCGAGTCCGACAAGCGGTAGGCAAGCCACAGCATGGCGGCCTGCTGCATCCAGGTGCCGGCCAGCGAAATCGTCTGGCCCGCAAAATAGATCCGGAAATCACGGGACCGCAGGGCGCGCAGATACGGGGGCAAGGTGGTTCTTACGCCCGCTGATCCGGCGCGCCAGCCATCGGCTAGCTGCCCGGCTTGCCGGATCGGGTCAGTGCATCCGTCGCGCTCAGGCTCAAGGATTCCTTCGGGCCCCGGAAAATCAGCGGATGGACATTCTGTCCGGCCCCCCACGGGGCGGCGGCATCGGCGCCGCTGGCTGCCCGTGTATCTGCGGCAGCGACGATAGTCTCGACTAGGTGATGATGGGGACTCTTGGGGCAGACCGGGTCGGCCACATCGGGATCACCGGACAGCAGGAAGGCCTGGCAGCGGCAGCCGCCGAGATCCTTTTCCTTGTCTGGGCAGCTGGCGCAGGGTTCCTTCATCCACCCGGTGCCGCGGTAGTGATTGAATCCTTCGGAGTCGAACCAGATCTCCTTCAGGCCCATGTCGCGCACATTGGGGAAGATCAGCCCGGGCAACATGCGCGCCGTATGGCAAGGCAGCGCCGTTCCATCGGGCGTGATGGTAAGAAAGATGTTGCCCCAGCCGTTCATGCACTTCTTCGGCTTGGCCTCGTGATAGTCGGGACTGACAAAGAAGATACGCATCTTGTCACCGAGCTTTTCGCGCCAGCGATCGGTCTCCTGCTCGGCGCGTATCAGTTGCTCGCGCGTCGGCAGCAACTGATCCCGGTTCACATGTGCCCAGGAGTAATACTGCGTATTCGCCAGTTCCAGATATTCGGCGCCAAGATCGGCGGCCATTTCGATGATGCGGCCGATGTGCTCGATGTTGAGCCGGTGGATCACCACGTTGATCACCATCGGCCAGCCGTTGGCTTCGATGCTGCGCGCCACTTTCTGCTTGAGGCCGAAGGTCGTGGTACGGGTGACCAGGTCGTTGATTTCGCGCGTCGAGTCCTGGAAGGAAAGCTGGACGTGATCCAGGCCGGCCCGCTTCAGTGCTGCCGCGCGGGCCTCGGTCAGGCCGACACCGGAGGTGATCAGGTTGGTGTAATAGCCCAACTGGCGGGCTTCGGCGACCAACTCTTCGAGGTCATCGCGCAACAGCGGCTCGCCTCCCGAAAAGCCGCATTGCACGGCGCCCATGGCACGCCCCTCGCGCAGTACGCGCAGCCAGTCGGCGGTGCTCAATTCCTCCGTGTGACGGGCAAACTCCACGGGGTTGTAGCAAAACACGCAATGCAGCGGACATCGGTAGGTCAGCTCGGCCAGCAGCCATAAGGGCGGATTGAGTTCTCTGTGTTGGGTAGCTGTCGCCATTGAAGTGGCAGCCGCATCGGGAGCATTCATTCCCAGGCCACCCATTTCTGCTGCCGCGCCATCCGCAGAAACGCCTGCACATCGTCCATCAGGCCGGCGGTGTGGAAGCTGGCCTCAAGGTCGGCCACCAATGCCGCGACTGTCAGTTCGCCGCTGCAACGGCTGAGGATTTCGCCCGCGCTCTGGTTGAGCTTGACCATCCCTTCCGGATACAGAAGGACATGGCAATCCTGCGCGGGTTCCCATTGCAGGCGGAACCCCGTTCCGACGCGGGGCCGGCTGTCCGGCTGCAGTTCGGCGGCCGACGTCATGCGCGGATACCGTAGTGCTGACCCATGGCATCGTTCATGGCCCACAGGATGTCGAGCTTGAACTTGAGGATTTCCAGGGCCCGCTCCTGCATCGCCCGCGTCTTGAAGTAATCCAGCGTGATGTTCAATCCCTGAATCACGTCGCGTGGAGCCTGGCTGGTCCGGTTGCGGAAATACTGCAAACCGGAAGACTCGATCCACGGATAGTGTTCCGGCCAGGTGGCGAGGCGTTGCTTGTGGATATCGGGGGCGAAGAGCTCGGTCAGCGACGAGCATACCGCCTCCTGCCAGGGGGCGCGGCGCGCGAAGTTGATGTAGGCATCGACGGCGAAGCGCACGGCCGGCAACACGTGGCGCAAATCGACAATTTCCTCGCGACGCAAGCCGGTGGCGATGCCCAGCCGGATCCAGGCTTCGATGCCGCCCTCATCGACCATCTTTTCGCCGTTGGGCAGGCCGTACTCGAACCCGTCATGGTCGAGGATGCGCTGCACCCAGCCACGACGAACCTCGCGGTCGGGGCAGTTGGCCATGAGCGCCGCATCCTTCACCGGAATCGCAATCTGGTAATAGAAACGGTTGGCCACCCAGAAGCGGATCTGTTCGGGCGTTGCCTTGCCCGTATTCAGCATCACGTTGAAGGGATGGAAGATGTGATACACCTTGCCTTTTTCACGGAGCTGGGCCTCGAATTCGGCGCGCGTCCATGGTGTGCGGCCATCGTCGGCAGCGGGGGCTTCGGCAAGAATCTCGGCTCGGATCATGGGATTGTCTTCATAAAGTCAAAGTGAAATGCGCATGCCGTCGTGGGCGACTTCAATTCCACGTCGCGAAAGTTCGGCACGTTGCGATGAGTTTTCATCGAGTATCGGGTTGGTGTTGTTGATGTGGATGAGGATCTTGCGGACGTGCGCCGGCAGTTCGCCCAGCCAGTCCATCATGCCACCGTCGCCCGATTGCGGCAGATGGCCGATGTCGCGCGCGGACTTGCCGCTCAGTCCCCACGCAATCATCTCGTCGTCGGTCCAGAACGTACCGTCGACCAGCACGCAATCCGCGTCGCACATGCGGCGGAACACGGCGTCATCGCGTGCGCCGAGTCCCGGCGCATAGAACAGCTTCTTGCCGGATACCTGGTCGGTGATGGTAAGGCCGATGTTGTCGCCAGCCACGGAATGTTCGCGGTGCGGCGAATAGGGCGCGGCCTTGCTCAGCAGCGGCAGCGCAGAAAACCTGATTCCCGGCACCTTGGCAACGTCGAAGGCCGCGCCGTCAAGCGCAATCGAATGCCGGTCCGTGCCGCAGTAATGCTCCAGCACCTTGAGGATCGGGTTGCCCTGGGTCAAATCTTCGAAAACGGGATCGGTGCACCACAGCGGCAGCCGTTGCTTCTGTTCGCGCAACATGAACAGGCCGGTAGCGTGGTCAATCTGGCCATCGACCAGCAACACGCCGGCGATGCCCGTGTCACGCAATGCCCGGCCGGGCTGGAGCTCCGGCGTGGCCTTGATCTGCTGCAGGATATCCGGCGAGGTGTTGAGCAGCACCCAGTCCTGGCACTGGTCGCCACTGACGCAGATCGATGATTGCGTGCGGGCAACGGCCTGCACGGTGCCATTGCGCAGGCCGGCGCAATTGGTGCAGTTGCAGTTCCATTGGGGGAAGCCGCCGCCGGCGGAAGCTCCGAGTACGATTATTTGCATGATTCAGGTTCCGCCGCCGAAGCGGACCGGGAAAGAATGAAAAAAGCCCGCCGGGTGGCGGGCTTTCGATGCTAATGCCCGCTGACTGTCCGCTTTAGCGCGCAGCAACGTACATGGTGATTTCGAAGCCGAAGCGGAAATCGCAAGCCGTGGGGGTTTGCCATTGCATGGTGAGTCTCCTCATGAGGTTTTCGGTTAAGGTACAGGCTTCTGCAACCTGAGAGAAGGCCGCTTCAGCACGCCAAGGCTGGCATCCGCCAGCCAAACTCCGAGCCCATAGTGTCATCTTTAGATCTAAAGTACCTCAGCTATTCGCTCGGATTGTCCTCATGATTTTCATGAACAGTAAAACGTTCAGGCCAAAAGCACTTTCTGTCCCTTACCAGTCCCAACCGTGATTTCGCCAAGCATAGACAGCACGGGTCAGCTCGCCCTGTACCCAACCTCGACCCCGTTTGATGAAGGCTGGCTACCGGTTTCCGGTGGACACCGCGTGCATTACACCCAGCGCGGAAACCCCGACGGAAACCCGGCGGTGGTGATTCACGGCGGGCCGGGCTCAGGCAGTTCTCCCCAGCAAGCCCGGTTTTTCGATCCGGCACGTTACCGGATCATCCAGTTCGATCAGCGCGGCAGCGGGCTCAGCGATCCCCTGGGCGAGACCCGGGATAATTCGACGGCACAACTGCTGGAAGATATCGACCTCCTGCGCCGCCATCTGGCCGTCAGCCGCTGGCTGGTGGTCGGGGGCTCCTGGGGGGCGACGCTGGGTGCGGTGTACGCGGCCGGATACCGCAGCCATGTCACGGGCGTGGTGCTGCGCGGCGTGTTCCTTGCCGGAGCGGATGACATTCGCTGGTTTTTCCAGGAGGCGGCAAACGAGTTCCCGGATGCCTGGCTGAGCTTTGCCGAGGCCGCGCCAGCCGATCGACGACACGATCTGCTGGCCTGGTTGCAGGATGCCTTCACCAGGGAGATTGGGGATTCCCAAATGTCTGCCGCGCAACGCTGGTACGACTGGGAGCGGACATTGAGTGCAGTGGCTCCCGGCCAGGTGCCCGATG
>JANMTA010000431.1:0-1788 GCA_031389965.1 Betaproteobacteria bacterium | reverse complement strand
GTCGCGGCAGAAGGCGGCGGCATCGCGCTTGCCCAGTTGCGAGTGGTCGCCGCCGCGGCCTTTGGCAATGTCGTGGAACAGCGCGGCGATGTAGAGCAGCCAGCGCTTGTCGAAGCCGGTGATCAGGCGCGAACAGAACGGGTATTCGTGGGCGAACTCGGGCATGACGAAGCGCCGCAGGTTGCCCATGACCTGCAGGATGTGCTGGTCGACGGTGTAGACATGGAACAGGTCGTGCTGCATCTGGCCGACGATGCGGCCGAAGGCGGGCAGGTAGCGGCCGAGGATGTCGTACTGGTTCATGCGTCGCATCGGATGCGTCAGGTGCTTCTGCTGGAACAGCCTGAGGAACAGCGCGCGGTTTTGCGGATCGCGGCGGAAGGCGGCGTCGATGCGGCCCTGGGCGCGCCACAGGGCGCGCAGGGTGCGCGGCGTCATGCCCTTGATTTCGGAGCGCTGCATCTGCAGCAGGAAGCATTCGAGGATGGCGCGCGGGTGACGCTGGAAGACCTCCTCGTCGCGCACGTCGAGCAGGTCGCGCACCATCTGGAAGTGCGCATCGATGACGATCGGCGGT
This sequence comes from Betaproteobacteria bacterium, assembly GCA_031389965.1. Classification (GTDB taxonomy): domain Bacteria; phylum Pseudomonadota; class Gammaproteobacteria; order Burkholderiales; family Rhodocyclaceae; genus Sulfuritalea. Next base: position 1,211 of record JANMTA010000431.1, on the reverse strand, counting down.
CCTGGCCGCACCGGTAGCAGGCGGTCGGCCAAGACCTGCATCACCAGTGAATTGAGCTGCGTGACCAGCTTGGCATTCTGGTAGTAGCGCTGCATCAGCACTTCGGAGGCGCGCTTGGTTTCGGTCGGAGCGATGCCCAGCGCCCCGGCCAGCCTTTCCTGGTGGTCGAACAGCAGGCGGTCTTCGCGGCGGCCGGCCAGCAGGTGCAGCTCGATGCGCAGTTGGCACAGAAACTGGTCGGCGCGTTCCAGCTGGCGCACTTCGGGCGCGGTGGTCAGCCCGGCGCGGGCCAGCGCTTTCCAGTCGTCGCCGATGCCGGCGGCCTGGGCCACCCACTGGATCACCTGCAGGTCACGGCGGCCGCCGGGGCTTTCCTTGCAGTTGGGTTCGAGGCTGTAGGGCGTGTCGTTGAACTTGGCATAGCGCTCGGCCTGTTCCAGTTGCTTGGCGGTGAGAAAGGCCGCGGGATCCAGGGCCGCATTGCAGCTCTGGTCGAAATCGTCGTAGAGCGCATGCGAGCCGGCCAGCCAGCGTGCTTCGAGCAGCGCCGTCTTGACCGTGATGTCGCGTTCGGCTTCATCGAGGCACTGGTTGACGCTGCGCACGCTGTGGCCGATGTCGAGGCCGATGTCCCAGAGCAGGCCGACCAGTTGTTCGAGCCGGCTGGCCGTTGCTGCGTCGCAGCTGGTGTGCTGGTCGTCGGGAACCAGAATCAGCAGATCGACGTCCGAGGCCGGGTAGAGCTGGCCTCGGCCGTAGCCGCCGACTGCCGCCAGCGCGCATTCGGCGGGCATGGCCAGCGCCTGCCAGACCTCGCGCAGCACGCTATCCACCAGCGCGGCGCGGCCATCGAGCATGGCCGGGGCGTGGCGTTCGTCGCGCCAGGCCGCGACCAGTTGCTGCTGGCCGGCGAGCAGGCGCTGGCGGGCCGTTGCGGCAAGCTGGCGCAGGTCGCTCATTCTGACCTTGCCAGAGAGACCCGGGCGATCATGCTCAGGGGTTGATGCGGATGTGGGGCGGGCAGGAGGGGGCGCCGGCCGACATCGTCATCACCTCGACGCCGGTTTCGGTAACGCAGACCGTATGTTCCCATTGCGCGGAAAGGCTGCGATCCTTGGTGACGATGGTCCAGCCGTCGGGCAGTTCCGAGATCGCGGCCTTGCCGGCGTTGATCATCGGTTCGATGGTGAACACCATGCCCGGCACCAGCA
>JANMTA010000418.1:0-9937 GCA_031389965.1 Betaproteobacteria bacterium | reverse complement strand
AGAAAAAATGCCGCGAGCAGCAGCGTAAACAGACCGAAGCCGATCATCAGATTGCCGGCAAAATCGCCCGGGATGGCGCCGTCGGCCAGCACCTTGCAGCGCAGGATGGCGTACAGCGCAACGTTCAGCAGCAGGCCGGAGAGCACCGCCGAGACCGGCGTCGGTCCTTCGGCGTGGGCGTCGGGCAACCAGTTGTGCAGGGGCGCCAGGCCGACCTTGGTGCCGTAGCCGACCAGCAGGAAGATGAAGGACAGCGCCATGATGTTCGGCTCGAGCTGACCCTTGACGTCGACCAGATGGGTCCACAACAGGGCATTGCCGGCAGCACCGAGCACGCGCTCGGCGGCGAAGTAGAGCAGGATGGTGCCGAACAGGGCCTGGGCGATGCCGACGCCGCAGAGGATGAAATACTTCCAGGCCGCTTCCAGGCTGGCCGGCGTGCGGTAGAGCGAGACCAGCAGCACGGTGGTCAGCGTCGCCGCTTCCATCGCCACCCAGAGCAGGCCGAGGTTGTTGGTGGTCAGCGCCGCCAGCATGGTGAACATGAACAGCTGGTACATGCTCTTGTAAAGGCGCAGGCGCGGCGCGGTCAGCTTGCCGTGCTCCCTCTCGTTCCGCATGTAGGGACCTGAAAAAATGCTGGTGGTCAGGCCGACGAAGGCAGTCAGCGCGACGAAGAAGACATTCAGCGAATCGATGAAGAACTGCTCGCCGAAGGCAAAGCGAGGGCCGCTGGCGACAATCTCGACGGTCAGACCGGCGGCGGCGAGGAAGGTACCCAGGCTGGCAATGATATTGAGATTGGGCGCCCAGGAACGCTCGCCCACCAACGTCAGCAGCGCGCCGCTGACGAGGGGAATGACCAGCATGAGCACGAAGAAATCCATCAGTTGTCTTTCAGGCGTTCCATGTGATGGATATCGAGACTGTCGAACTGGTCGCGAATCTGGAAGAAGAACACGCCGAGGATGATGACGCCGACCAGCACGTCGAGCGCGATGCCCAGTTCCACCACCATCGGCATGCCATAGGTGGCGCTGGTGGCGGCGAGAAAGAGGCCGTTTTCCATCGAGAGGAAACCGACCACCTGGGTGATGGCCTTCTGCCGCGTGATCATCATCAGGAAGGCCAGCATCACCACGGCCAGGGCGATGCCCAGCGTGCCGCGGGTAACCGTCTGCGAAAGCTCGGAGATCGGCAGCGCAACATTGAAGGCGACCATGACGAGGACGATGCCGACCAGCATGGTGGTCGGGATCTTGATCAGCGCCTCGACTTCGCCCTTGACGTTGAGCTGGCGCACCAGGCGGCGCAGGATCCAGGGCAGCAGCAGCACCTTGAGTGCAAAAGTCAGTCCGGCGGAGTAGTAGAGATGCACCTGGCCGGTGCTTGCCGCCGCTACCAGCGTCGCCAGGCACAGGCTCAGCCCCTGCAAGGCGAACAGGTTGATCAGCTGCGGCAAGCGGCGCTGCGCGAGCATGGCGAAAGCCAGCAGCAGGATCACCGCCGCGAACAGGTTGATCAATTGCGCCGAAAAGGGAATCGCCGAATTCATACCTTGCTTTCCAGCAACAGACGCACCAGCAAACCGAGCACCGCCAGCATGAAAGCGGTGCCGAGGAACTCCGGGGCGCGGAAGATGCGCATCTTGGCGTTCACCGTCTCGATTCCGGCGAGCGCCACACCGCCGATGGCGAGTTTCAGCAGCAGCAGGGGAATCGCCGCCACCAGCGCCAGGAAGTCGTCGCCCGGTGCAATGCCCCAGGGGAAAAACAAGGCAAGGCCGAGGCAGGAATAGGCGTAGAGCTTGAGGCTCGCCGCCCATTCGATCAGTGCCAGGTGACGCCCTGAATATTCGAGGATCATGGCCTCGTGGATCATGGTCAGCTCAAGGTGCGTCGCCGGGTTGTCCACCGGCACGCGGGCGTTCTCCGCCAGCGAAACGAAAGTGAAGGCGACACCGGCAAAGGCCAGGCTGGGATAGATAACCAGGTCGCGGTGCGCGAGCGTTTCGACGATAGTCGCCAGCGAGGTCGACTGCGCAATCATCGCCAGCGTGAAAATCACCATCAGCAGGGCCGGCTCGGCAAGAAAACCGACCAGCATTTCGCGCCGCCCGCCCAGCGTGCCGAAGGCCGTGCCAACATCCATGCCGGCCAGCGCGATGAAAATGCGCGCCAGGCCGAAGACGCCGACCAGCGCCAGGGCATCGGCCGCCGGGGCGAAGGGCAGATCGGTGGACAAGGTCGGCACGATGGCGCAGGCCAGCACCATGCAGCCGAAGATGACGAAGGGCGCGGCGCGGAACAATGAGGACGCGTTATGCGCCAGCACCACGTCCTTGTTGAACAGCTTTTGCAGCATGTAATAGGGCAGCAGGAGCGGCGGCGCCGTGCGGCTCTGGAACCAGGCCCGGCACTGGCCCACCCAGCCCGCCAGCAGCGGCGCCAGCACCAGCGCCAGGGCAATGGCGAAGGCCTGACCGAGGAGCCCGGAAATACTTATCATGGCCGCGCCACCAGCAGAAGGACTAGAAGCGTGATGAAGCTGTACATCAGGTAGACGGCGATGCGCCCGCCCTGCAAAGTGGCGATCAGCGTCGACATCCAGCCGGCCGCCCTTGCCACCGGCAGGTAACACCAGTGCCAGATGTGATCCTCGACCTTGACGCTGTAGTAGGGCTTGGTGTCGCGCGCCGTCGGGAAATGCCGTTCCATGCGGAACATCGGTTCGAAGATGCGGCGGACCGGCTGGCTGAAGCCTTCGGCGGTGTCCTGCGCGCGCGGCCCTTGGAAATGATAGCCGCAGTCCCAGGCGGTGGTGCGGCGCACGCGGCCGTGATACAGATGGCGCACCAGCCAGCGCGCAAGCAGCAGCGTGGCGGCAATGGTGACGAGAACGATCAGCGGCTCGTAGCTGGCGCGCTCGGCCGAGATCGGCGCCAGCATCCACCAGCCGTTTTCATTCAGTTTGTCCGCAAGCCCCGTACCCAGCAACTGCCGCGTGGCGGCATCGATGCGCAGGATCACGGTCGAGGGCATGACGCCGAGCAGCAGCGTGATCAGCGCCAGCCAGACCAGGCCGGCCTTTTCCCAGGGACCGGCATCGTGCGCGTCTTTCAGCGCCGGCTCGCGCATCTGGCCGAGAAAAATGATGCCGTAGAACTTGACCATGGCGAAACCCGCCAGCGCCGCGACCAGCACCACCAGCGCAGCAGCTACCGGTACCACCATGTTGAGCCAGGGGTGCGGCAAACCGGGCGAAAAAAGGAAGCTTTGCAGCAACAGCCACTCGGACACGAAGCCCGACAGCGGCGGCAATCCCGCGCTGGCGATCACCCCGGCCAGCGCCAGCCAGGCCACCCAGGGCATGCGATGGATCAGGCCGCCAAGCTTGCCCAGGCTGCGCTCTTTGGTCGCATGCAGCACCGAGCCGGTGCACAGGAAGAGCAGGCTCTTGAAGGCGGAATGTGCCAGGCAATGGTAGAGCACCGCCGTCATTGCCAGCGCCGCCAGCGCCTCCATGCGATAAGCATGGAAAATCAGGGTCAGGCCGATGCCGACGGCGATGAGACCGATGTTCTCGATCGAAGAATAGGCCAGCAGCCGCTTCATGTCGTTTTGCACCGTGCTGTAGAGCACGCCGTACAGGGCAGTGACGAGGCCCACGGCGAGGGCCACCACGCCCCACCACCAGATCGTCGCATGCAGCAGGTCGAAGCTCACCCGCAGCAGACCGTAGATGGCCGTCTTCAACATCACGCCGCTCATCATCGCCGAGACCGGCGAGGGCGCCGCCGGATGCGCCTCGGGCAACCAGACATGGAGCGGCACCAGGCCGGCCTTGGCGCCGAATCCGGCCAGCGCCAGGAGGAAGGCGGCGGATGCCCAGAAAGGCGACAGCTGCTGCGCGCGCATGCCGGCAAAGCTGTAGTCGCCGCTTCCACCACCAATTCCGCCCGTCATCACGCCGAAGCAGAGCAGGATGCCGATGGCGCCGATGTGCGCGATCAGCAGATAGAGATATCCGGCGCGACGGATTTCCTCGTGGCGATGGTCGGTGGTGACGAGAAAGAAGGAGGATAGTGCCATGCACTCCCAGGCCACCATGAAGGCGTAAGCATCGTCGGCCAGCAATACCATCAGCATGCTGGCGAGAAAGATGTGGTATTCGAGGCAGAGCACGCCGGGCGCGGTGCCTTCACCCTTTCTGAAATAGCCGGCAGCAAAGATCGAGATGCCCGCCGCGACGAAACCCAGCAACAACGCGAACACGGCGGAGAGATTGTCCAGGCGTAGATGGAAGGGCAGGTCAGGCAAGCCGATCGCCAGCACGGACGTCTGCGCCGGGCCGCCCAGCGCATCCAGCGCCACCAGGCCGACGCCGATGCCGATGGCGGCGCCCAGCGGGAACAGGCCCTTGCTGACGAAGCCGGTATCGCGTGGCGCCGCCAGTCCGAGCAGGCCGATGGCGAGCCAGGCGCAGGCGGCAATCAGCAGGAGGTCGATGGGCAGGAGGCTGGTCATGGCAACGGCAGGACGGGGGGCGATTCTAGCAGTCGACCCGGCAGTCCAAGCCGCCGTGCCGCCAGCGCCAGCGCGGTGCGTCCCTGCGGGAACTTCTGCGGCCGACATCGCGACCTACGGAAGCCTGCACCGGGCCGGGCAGAATCTCAGCCAAAGCGCTTCGCTGGCAGCGGCCGCAAGGGACTGGCGACCGCTGCCTCGCCGCGCTCGGCGGCCCAGGCATGGATTGCTTCCAGCGCCATGTCGGCGGTGGCGAAGATGTGCTGCTGCGAGATGTAGTCGAACAGGCCGGTGGCGCGCATGACGTCGATCACCTGCTTCTTCAGGCCCGAGAAGACCACCGTGACGCCACTGCCGCGCAAGCGCTCAACCAGGTGGTGCATGACCTCCTCGCCCGAGGCGTCGAGCTCGTTGATGCCGTTGGCGACCACGAGCAGGTAGGGCGCCTTCGGGTTGGCCGCCACGGCGTCCAGAATCGCATCCTCGAAGAAGGACACATTGGCGAAATACAGGCGCCCGTCGAAACGCACTGCCGTCACCAGATCCGAGGCCGGCAGATCATGTACCGCTGCATCGCGCAGGCTGCCGTCGGCATGGCGGCCGAGGATCGCCACGCGCGGCGTCATGGTGCGGTAGAGGTAGAGGCCGATGGCCAGCCCCGCGCCGACGATGATGCCCTTGTCGAGGTGGGGCGCGAACAGCAGCGTGGCGACGAAGGTGGCCACGGCAGCGATGCCGTCATGGCGGCTGGCCTTCCAGGCATGCTTCACCGCCTCGAAATTTACCAGCCCGATCACCGCCATGATGATCACCGCCGCGAGCACCGCCTGCGGCAGGTGGTAGAGCAGCGGCGTCAGGAACAGCAGCGTCAGCAGCACGAACAAGCCGGTAAACACGGACGACATGCCGGTCATCGCCCCGGCATTGATATTCAGCGCCGAGCGCGAGAACGAGCCGGAAACCGGAAAAGCCTGGGTGGCGCAGCCGACGAGGTTGGCCAGGCCCTGGCCGATCAGTTCCTGGTTCGGGTCGATCTTCTGCTTGGTCTTGGCCGCGATGGCCTTGGCGATGGAAATCGCTTCCATGAAACCGACCAGGGAAATCACGATGGCGGCCGAGAGCAGGCTGGCAAGCATGTCCCAAGACACTGCCGGCACGCCGACCGAGGGCAAGCCTTGCGGCACCTTGCCGACGACCTCGCCGCCGCCGATCAGCTTCATCTCGCCCTGGGCGGCACGGACAATGCGCCAGCGGTGTCCGTCCGACACCTTGCCGGCCGGCACGCGGCCCTCGGCAAAAAGCTCGGCCGGCTGGCTGCCGGAAGCCGCGGCACGCTCGAAGACGAAGCTGCGAATGGCCCGGTTGCGGCGGCGGTTCTCGTCCTCCCTGTCCTTCAATTGCAGGCGCAGCAATTCCACTTCGTAGTTGGTGGTCACCACTTCATGGGACAACTCGCCGCGCTCCTTGCGCAAAGCTTTCAGCTCGGCCGCCTTGGCCCCGACCTGATCGCCGATTTCCTTGATGCGGACCTCGGTGCGGACAAACTCGGTGAGCAGGGCCCGGGCTTCGGGCTCCGCGACCTGGTCGATGGTCGCGGTGGCGTTCTGCTCGAAACCGATCAGCCACGACGCCGCGGTCGTCACTGCCACCGCGATCAGCACTCCCGGCAGCTGCGGCGCTTTCCTGCGGATGAGCCACATGATGGCAATCGCCGTCGCGCCCATGGCCAGGGTCGGCAGGTGCGTATCGCCCACCTGCTTGGCCACGCCCCAGATATCGCTCATGAAGGATTCGGAGCGCCCCATCGGCACGCCGATCAGCTTGTTGACCTGCGACAGGGCGATGATGATCGCAGCCGCATTGGTGAAGCCGACGATGACCGGATGCGACAGGAAGTTAACGATGACGCCGAGCTTGAACACGCCGAGGGTCAGCTGGACGATGCCGACCAGCAGGGCGAGCATGATCGCCAGGGCGACGAAATGTTCGGAGCCGGGCGCCGCCAGCGGCGTCAGCGCCGACGCCGTCAGCAGCGAGACCACGGCCACCGGCCCGGTACCGAGCTGGTTCGATGAACCCCACAGCGCGGCCACCATCACCGGCAGGAAAGCCGCGTACAGGCCGTAGTAAGGCGGCAGGCCGGCCAGCTGGGCGTAGGCCATCGACTGCGGCACCAGCACCAGCGCGACTGTCAGGCCGGCAAGGAAGTCGGCGCGCAGCGCCGGCCCGCCATAGGGCAGCCAACGCAGGAAAGGCAGCAGACGCTGAAGTCGGGGCGACACGATCATGATCGGCGGGGCGGGCGGAGCCCGGCGCGGCGGCTCGCGAAATATCTGATGGAGCCCCGAATATTAGCAGTCCGGCAACCCGGCTTCTCAAGAGGTTTTCTATCGGGAAATCAGCCCTGCATATTCTGCGTCGCGCGTGAGGCTTCAGTTGAAGCGCTTGCGGATGGAGCGCCGGCCCGGACCATGGGCGCGATTTCGCCCAGTGCGGCGGCGACTTCCGGCTCGCCCAACACCCGTGCGAGAACAACCGCGTCGAGCACCGCGAAGCTTCCCTGCTGCGCCCGCAGGTAGGCAATGCCGCTGCTGCGCTCGACGAATTCGAGCGTCGCGATGCGCCGCACGCACTCCCTGAGGAAACCGCAATTCGCGGCGACCGCCATTTCCGCCGCGGGCGGGTAGACCTCCTGCGGCGAACGGGCGTGGATGTCGATCTTCTGGTAGCGCTCGATGTCCACCAGGGCCGCCGGATCGTAGATGACCATCCCGTCGCGATCGCCGCGGGCGATGGTCTTCGGAAAGCTGCCCTTGGGCACCCGGTTGTCGAGAAAGACGTAGCGAAAATCGGGCCGCGGGCTCGCCAGCCACTTGAAGAGCAGCTTCGGCATGCCGCGACAGGCTTCCACGCCATGGGCGAGGAAGTCCTCCACGGCCTTGTAGCGGCCGCGCTCCAGTGCCCGTCGCCAGCCGCGTTCGACGGTCTCCTCCGGCGGCGTGATGATGAAGTACATGACCATCGTATCGACGTACTTGGCATAGGTGTCGTGCAGCACCCGCCCCACCTTCTCGGCGGTGAAACTGTCGAAGCGGAAGCGATCCACCAGCAAGTGCGGGATGGCGCCCTCGCGGTTGGCCTTGTCGCGGATGTAGCGATCGAGCTTGCCGTCGATCGCCATCAGTTCGCGGCTGGTCAGGTGGCCGGCATATTTTCGCGCCGGCCCCAGGGATTCGTAGTCGAGCAGCAGGCGGCGCCAGACATCCGGGCTGATCGTGGCATAGCCGTCGGCGGCTATGCCCTGCTCTCGCATGACCTGCTTCAGCATCGGCCGCAGCGAGCTCTTGCCGGCCGCCGAGGCGCCCTTGAGGCTGATCAGCACGGGCTTCTCGCGCGTGGCGACGCGGGCATAGCCTTCGCGCTCGATTGCCGCGGCGACAAGGGGTGCAATCAGTTCGCCGATCATCTGGCTGCCGTGGCTGTTGCAGACATGGCGGCTGACCAGTTTCGCCAGCAGGTCCTGATCCGCGCCGAGGCGGCCGCGCTTGCCGGCAATCGCGCCAAGCACCCGGTAGAGGCTCTTGCATGCGGCACGGCGCAAGGGGTCCGTGGCGGCGAGGCCCACGGTCTTGTATTCCGCGATGATGCGATAGTCGCGCTCCGCGGGCGACTCCGGCGCCACCGTTGGCGGGTCTTGCGCGCGCCAGCGCCTGAACCAGCGTCGCGGCGCTGCCGGCGGCGACGGGACGAACAGCGTTTCCGCCAGGAGTTCGCGCACCAGGGCATCGCTGCGGCGGCCAAGGTCCGCCCAGGCAGCCTCGATCTCATCCGTGTGCGGCACGACGTACCCGTCATGAATTCTGGTCGCGATGCGGCGGAAGTTGCGCCCGAAATCCTCTTCCTCCTCGCCTTCGGCGACCGCGATATCGGCGGTGACGCGGATGATGATTTCATGCAGCGCCAGGCGCTGCGGCCGGAACACCGTCAGTTCCTCGGCCGGCAGTCCGCTCAGCGCGACAAACTCGTCGATCTCGCCAGCCGCGGTAAAGGCGCACTCCGGCCGGAAGATGGTTTCCAGCGCGCGAAACTCCCGCGGAATGCCTGGCTCGACGCCGGGATTCCAGGCCGACGCCGGCACCTGCGCACCCGTCGCGCCGTCCATCAAGCACATCCCCATTTTGCATCCATGGCCAGAGCGTACCGCGGAAGGGACCGAAGCCGGTGTTTCCGTCGCCACGCCAGCGTGCCGGAGGCGGGGTCTGAGTCATAATCGGGGCACAGCCAACCACAGGAAACCCGCCATGGGACACCGCCTCTCGAAAATCTACACCCGCACCGGCGATGCCGGCACCACCGGCCTCGGCGACGGTTCTCGCACTGCCAAGAATTCGGCCCGCGTAGCCGCGATGGGCGACGTCGATGAACTCAATTCGCTGATCGGCGTGATCCTCTGCGAGGACATCCCCGCCGATGTGCGCGATCTCTTCACCGGCATCCAGCACGACCTGTTCGACCTCGGCGGCGAACTGTGCATACCCGGTTCGGCCCTGCTCAAAGCCACCCAGCCGGCGCGACTGGAGGCCGCGATCGACCATTACAACGCCGACCTGGGACCGCTCAAGGAATTCATCCTTCCTGGAGGGAACCGCGCAGCTGCTTTGACTCATTTGGCCCGCACCGTCTGCCGTCGCGCCGAGCGTATGACGGTAGCGCTTGCTACCGACGAAGCCGTGTCGGACGCGGGACGGCAATACCTGAATCGACTCTCCGATCTGCTCTTCGTCCTCGGCCGCTGGCTGAACAAGGTCGCCGGCGGCAGCGACGTTCTCTGGCAGAAGGGCAAGAACGCCTGAGGAAGCGCTGAATAAGCCGTCACACCGGCGAAGGCCGGTGTCCAGTGCCACGATTCTTCTGGATTCCGGCTTTCGCCGGAATGACGAAAACCTACTTTTTTAGTATGGTTTTAAGTTTATGTTTTTAAACTGATTCGCATCAATTTCATGGCTCCCGGGAAGATGCATAGTCGGCTTGTCCCAACCCACCGGTAAATCGCCATGCACGTTCATCTCTCTCCCGACTCCATCTATCCCTTCGACGCGCGCGGCATTGCCAAGCGTTTTCGCCACGCCGCGATTTTCGGTGCGCTCGATGCGCTGCGCGCCGGCGAGACCATGCGTTTCGTGAACGACCACGACCCGCTGCCGCTGCTCGACCAGCTGGTGCAACGCTATGGCGACGCCGTGGAGATCACCTACCGCCAGCGTGAGGCCGGCAACATCGTGATCGACTTCGTCAAGAAGCAATAAGTCCGTGCAGACGCCGGCCTTTTACGACCAGGTCCGCAGCCTGAGCGTTTATGACCCGCTGGCCGAGTTCCTCGGCGCCGCCGAGGGTGGCCTGATCGAATACCG
>JANMTA010000392.1:0-4576 GCA_031389965.1 Betaproteobacteria bacterium | reverse complement strand
ACTTCCTGCCAGGCGGCTTCACCCTTGTGTGCGCCGAAATTCACCTTGCGGCCTGCTTCGGCCGGGTTGAGGAAGATGCCCCAGCGGTAGTCGGGCATCTTGACGTAGTCGAACTGCGCCCAGCCGCCGGGGTCGACGCTGACCGCGGTGCGCAGGTAGACGTCGAAGTTCTGCGAATCCACCGGGCCCATGTCCTGCCACCAGTTGATGAACTCGGGCTGCCAGTGCTCGAGTGCGCGCTGCAGGGTCTTGTTGTCGTTGAGGTGGACGTTGTTGGGGATCTTCTGTGAATAATCGATGCTCATGGCATTCTCCGTGGGGTGGGGATGTCGTTGTTAGCGTGAAACGAGTGTTTGTGTCACTGGTGATATCGAGCGAAGCGAGCCGTTTGGTAACCCCCCGCGAGGGGGGCGAAGGGGGGCGGGCCGAGTTTGCCAGCCCATTGCAAGACAAGGGTGCAAGCGTTTCATGATCTGCGGGTGATTGTCGAAGCCATGGGCGTTGGGGAACGTCAGACGCGTTCCCAGTTGAACTTGGCCTTGCTGCCGCTGCCGAAGACCTTCAGCGCACCGTTTTCGCCTACGGCGTTGGGACGGATGAAGATCCAGTTCTGCCAGGCCGAGAGGCGGCCGAAGACACGGGTTTCCATGGTCTCGCCGGGGCCGAAGCGCAGATTGGCTTCCATCGCCGTCAATGCATCCGGCGACAGGCTGGCGCGCTCCTCGAGGACCAGGCGGATTTCGTCTTCCCAGTCGAGGTTATCCGGCGTGGCGGTAACCAGGCCCAGCTCCAGCGCGGCGGCAGCGCCCAGCGGCTTGCCGCTGGCGGCTCTGGCGGCGGCGATCGGACCTTCCTCGGCGTAGAAGCGCGCAGCGATGCGGTACTGGCCATTGACCATCGGGTAGCTGCCGAAATTCATCGCCGACAGCGTGAGTTTGGCCTCGGCTTGTTCGTCGTCGGGCAGCGACAGCATGTAGCTGCGGTCCGCGGCGAGCAACAGTTCGGCCAGCGTGCCGGCGAAACAGGTGTCGCGCTCGGCCAGTGCGATCAGCGTGCGCGAGGTGACATCCAGGCGCGCCAGGGTACGCCGCAGCATGCCGATGGTTTCACGCACGAACCAGTGCTTCTGGTGCTGCGCCAGTGCCGCGTCGGCGGCAAGCACGTGCTGTGCATCGCCAGACGTCTTCAGCACCCAGGTGCCGATTTCGAGATCGTTGGTGCGCAGCATCAGGATCGCATCGTCGAGTTCGCGCGCCATCAGCAGCGGCCACCAGGATGCGCCGGCGGCGACGATGCCGTCGATGTCGGTGGCTGGCGCGGCGGTCGGTGCGGATACGGTAAGCGTCGCGCGCCGCGCCTTGCGGTCGATGAGGACATCGACGGTTTCGTAGTGGTAGCCGGCTTCGTCGATCGTACGCTTGAGCGTGGGCAGGGCAACGCCCCTGGCGGCGGCCGGACGGTCGCTCTGCGCGGCGAGTTCCATGGCGCGCTGCTTCACTTTTTCGGCGAACTGTTGCGGCTTGGCGTAGTCGTCGATCAGGCGCCATTCCTTGGCGCGCTGGGCGCGGATGCCTTCGGTCAGGGTGCAGAAGATGTCGGCATGGTCGCGCCTGACGTGGCGCTTGTCGGTGACGCGGGTCAGGCCGCCGGTGCCAGGCAGCACGCCGAGCAAGGGAACCTCGGGCAGGCTGACGGCGGAAGAGCGGTCGTCGACCAGGATGATTTCATCGCAGGCCAGGGCCAGCTCGTAGCCGCCGCCGGCGGTGGTGCCATTGCAGGCGGCAAGGAACTTGAGGCCCGAGTGGCGGCTCGAATCCTCGATGCCGTTGCGCGTCTCGTTGGTGAATTTGCAGAAATTTACTTTCCAGGCGTGGGTCGACAGGCCCAGCATGAAAATGTTGGCGCCGGAGCAGAAAATCCTTTCCTTGCCGCTGGTGACAACGACGCTTCTGACTTCGGGATGCTCGAAGCGCACGCGCTGCAGTGCATCGTGCAGTTCGATATCGACGCCGAGGTCGTAGGAATTCAGCTTCAGCTTGTAGCCGGGCTTGATGCCGCCATCCTCGTTGATGTCGAGATGCAGTGTGGCGACCGGGCCGTCGCAGCTCAGGCGCCAGTGCTGGTACTGGTCGGGTTGCGTGTCGTAGATGATGGTCTGCCGGGGGGCATCGGGACTGTCCATGGAATTCTCCGTTTTGGGTTTTATGGCGCTTCTGGGGTTAGGGTGACTGCTAGTCGCAGTTTCTTGAGACATTCGTCCGGCGGACATCCGGTGGTATCCAGCGTGAAGTCCGCTTTCGAATACAGGGGTTCGCGCGCTACCAGGATGCGGCGCATGTCTTCCATGGCTTCCGCATTGCCTTCCATCGGTCTGAAGTCGCCCTGGGCGACGACGCGCGACATATGTTCTTCCGGGGTCGCCTTGACCCAGACGGTAAAGCAGTTCATCAGCAGCAGATTGAAGGTCTCCGCTTCGGAGACGATGCCGCCGCCGACCGTGATCACCGCGCTTTCATGCTGGGCGATGAAGCTTTCCAGGCAGCCCCGCTCGAGGCGGCGAAAGCCGGGCTGTCCGTAGAGCATGAAGATTTCATTGAGACTCATGCCCGCCTCGGCCTCTATGGCGCCGTTGAGTTCGACGAAGGGCAGTGACAGATCGCCGGCCAGCGCACGGCCGAGCGTGGATTTTCCCGCGCCACGCAGGCCGACCAGGGCGATCCGCTTCCTGCGCGAGGCATCTTCCTTGCCGAAGTCGCGCATCAGTCGCAGCAGCGCTTCTTCGAGGCGATTGGGCGAAAGCTGTTCGAGGAAGCGATGGATCAGCCGATATTCCGGCGAGTCCTGCTGCGGCTCGAGCAGTTCCATCAGCGAAATCCCCAGCGCATGGGCGACATGGCGCAGGACGATGATGGATGGGTTGGTTTCGCCGTTCTCGACTTGTGCCAGATAGCGTTCCGACACGTCGGAGTTCAGCGCCAGGGCCTTGCGCGACATGCCGCGGCGCGCCCGCGCCTCGCGCACGCGGTGCCCGAGCGCATCGATGAACTCGGTGTCAGCCGCTTCATCGATGAGGCGCAGGGAGTGGGGCGCATTGTCTTTAGCGGTCAGTTCCATGGGGGTTCAGGCCAAAGTCAAATTTTTGTTGGGGATCGATCAGGTACTATAGTACATGGTCAAACAAAAAAAGTGAAATATTTTTTTAAACCTAAACTAAAAGTGGGCATAAATGACTTGCAACTGACTGATAAGAGGCTATAAACGATGTTCACTCGGGATTCTGAAAAATAATTCATGACCCTATTGACTGGGCAGTTTTTTTGTCTCATACTTCGCTCAGAATGTGCAGTATGGTTCATTTAATGAACAATAGTTCCAATCACTAATGAATGGCGGGTCCAAGGCGCAGCAGTGCCGCGGATAGCCACTATAGGAGGCAGCAATGGCTGATGGTTTGTTCGACCAGTTCAAAGGCTGGTATGAGAAGCGCCATGATTACGCGCGTGACTGGAAAGCGCGTACCGGTGGTCAGGTGGTGGCAACGATGTGCACCTATACCGCGGAGGAGTTGCTGATCGCCGCCGGCATGCTTCCGGTGCGTGTGCTTGGCGCCCATGAACCGCAAAACGTGACCGAGCCGCACATTTTCGGCATGTTCTGTCCCTTCTGCCGCGATTCGCTGGCCCAGGGCCTGCTCGGGCGCTACGATTACTGTCAGGGCGTGACCTTGACGCAATCCTGCATCCAGTATCGGCAGACCTTCAGTTCCTGGCGCGGCAATGTGCCCACCGTGGAATGGGATTACTACGTCGCGATGCCGAACGAAGTGCAGTCGGCCCATGCACGCAAAGCTCACTACGCGGAACTCCAGGCCTTCCGCACTTTCCTGCAGGCGCTGACCGGCAAGGAACTGACCGATGCGATGCTCAAGGAAGCGCTTGCCGTGGTCGATGAGAATCGCCGTCTGCTGCGCGAGCTGTTCGAATACCGCAAGGTAGCCAATCCCCAGGTGACCGGGTGTGAAGCGCTGTATGCATCCATTACCGCTCAGTTCGTGGATAAGCGCGAGCATAACGAGTTGCTGAAAAAGGTACTTGCGGCATTGCCTACGCGTCAGTTGAATCGTCCCGAAGGCGTGCGTTTCATGACCATCGGTTCGGAAAACGACGACCTGGCTTTCATGAACATGGTGGAGTCGGTCGGATCGACCATTGTCATCGACGACCAGTGTTCCGGCACCCGTTACTTCTGGAACCAGTCGAAGCCAGAGGACGACGTGATCAAGGCCATCGCCGATCGCTACTGCGATCGCCCGGCTTGCCCGACCAAGGATTACCCGGCTCACACCCGCTTCGATCATGTGCTGGGTCTGGCCAAGGAGTACAACGCGCGCGCCGCGATCTTCCTGCAGCAGAAGTTCTGCGATCCGCATGAGGGCGACTATCCCGACTTGAAGGCGCATCTCGAAAACGCCGGCATTCCGACGCTGTTCCTGGAATTCGACATTACCAACCCGATCGGCCCCTTCCGCATCCGTATCGAGGCTTTCCTCGAAACGATGAGCGACGAAGAGCTGTTC
>JANMTA010000348.1:0-4480 GCA_031389965.1 Betaproteobacteria bacterium | reverse complement strand
TGGAGGATTTCGTCGCGCGTCACGGCCAGTATTTCGCCTTCTCCGGCAGCACCCAGCGCACGCCGCCGCGCGGGTCGGCGCTGTCGCCGGCATGGCGCGGAATCAGGTGGATGTGCAGGTGGGGAACGGTCTGCCCGGCGGCGCGGCCGTCGTTGATGCCGATGTTGCAGGCGTCGGGATGGAATTCGGCGTCGATGACGGCCTTGGCCCGGTCGAGCAGGTGCAGCAGGCTGGCGCGTTCGGCGGCGGTGGTTTCGAAGAAGGATCCGACGTGGCGCCGCGGAATGATCAGCGCATGGCCGGGCGATACCGGGAAGCCGTCGCTGGCGATGATGGCCAGCTCGTCGCCGCCGAGGATGCGCGACGCGGGCAGGTTGCAGAAGGGGCAGGGTTTGTCCATGACGGGTTATGCCGACTAGGGCTTGCGCGTATCGTCCGGCAGGATGGGCTTTTCGCTGACCCGGTATTCTTCGACGATGACCGCCTCGCCCTCGATCACGTCGCCCTCCGCCGGCGGGTTTCTCATTGGTCCGGCTTCGCGCATGGCCTTGCGCAGGTGGCGGGTTTTCCAGAAGAACCAGGCCCCCAGCGTCAGCCCGACGGCGACGAACACCGCGAGCAGCACCAGCGAGAACATGAAGCCGAGAACCAGCAGGATCACACTCGCCACCAGGGCAAAGATCTGTCCGAGCGGGCCGGTTGGCGGGGTGGCTTGGCTCATTCCGGGTTCCTCGAATCGATGGCGATGGTGACGGGGCCGTCATTCACCAGGCTGACTTTCATGTCCGCGCCGAACATTCCTGTCGCCACCGGACGTCCCAGTGCTGCTGACAGTCGCTCGACGAAACGTTCGCACAGCGGCTGCGAAACCTCGCCGCGCGCGGCACGCCCCCAGGAGGGCCGGTTGCCTTTTCTGGTCGAGGCGTAGAGGGTGAATTGCGATACGGCCAGGATTTCGCCGCCGGTCTCGGTCACGCTGCGGTTCATGACGCCCGCGTCGTCGGCGAAGATGCGCAGGCGCAGGAGCTTTTGCGCCATCCAGTCGAGGTCGCTGTCCTGGTCGGCTTCTTCGAAGCCGGCAAGCACGAGCAGACCCGGGCCGATCAGGCCGGTGATGCGTCCCTCGACGCTGACGGCCGCTTCACTGACGCGCTGCACTATGACTCTCATGGTCACCAAATTCGCTGAACATCATCCGCTCACGATGGTACCGGCAATCGATCCTGTACGGCCTTGAATCTTTCCAGGGTTCGCGCTCGCGCCGCGGCGTGGTCGACCACCGGCAGCGGATAGTCGTCGCCGATGGTGACACCGCAGGCGGCCTGCTGCGCGGCGCTCATGGTCCACGGCGCGTGTATGAATTTTTGCGGCACCTTGTCCAATTCGGGAACGTAGCGACGGATGAAGCGCCCCTCTGCATCGAACTTGTTCGACTGCGTGACGGGGTTGAAAATGCGGAACCAGGGCTGCGCGTCGCAGCCGGTGGAAGCGGCCCACTGCCAGCCGCCATTGTTGGCGGCGAGGTCGAAATCGAGCAGTTTTTCGGCGAACCAGGCTTCGCCCCGACGCCAGTCCAGACCGAGGTCCTTGCTCAGGAAGGAGGCCGTGACCATGCGCAGGCGGTTGTGCATCCAGCCGGCGTGGCTGAGCTGACGCATGGCGGCATCGACCAGCGGGTAGCCGGTGCGGCCGGCGCACCAGGCAGCGAACAGGTCTGGTGCGCCATCCGCGTCATCCCAGCGCAGGGCGTCGCAGGCCGGCTTGAAGCATTGCGTGGCGACGCGCGGGTGGTGCCAGAGGATGGCGTGGTAGAAGTCGCGCCAGATCAGTTCCGACAGCCAGGTCGCGGCGCCGCGGCTGGATTGGGCCTGGGCGTAGGCGGCAAGCTGGCGGATCGAAACAGTGCCGAAACGCAAGTGCGCGGACAGGTAGGAGGTGCCCTTGAGCGCCGGGAAATCGCGCCTGGAGGCGTAGTCGTCGATGCGTTCGGTGAAGTCGCGGAACAGCGCCTGTGCGCCGCTCATGCCGGTCGCCAATTTCAGTTCGGCGAGGTCCGTGGTTTCGAAGCCGAGTTGCTGCAGGGTCGGTAGCGGCGCGTCGATGTGCGGCGGCGCCAGGTGGCTGGCGGATTCCTCCACCGGCCAGGGCTGCAGGTCGGCAGGAGCGAGGCGCTTCAGCCAGGCATTCTTGTAGGGCGTGAACACCGAGAAGGGCGTGCCGCCCTGCGTCATGACTTCCCCGCGTTCGAAGATTACCTGGTCCTTGAAATCGAGAAAGTCGGCGCTGGCTAGACGGCGCTTGACCTCTGCATCGCGGGCAATGGCGGCCGGTTCGTAGTCGCGGTTGGCATACACGGCGCTGGCGCCAAGCTCCTGCGCCAGGCGCGGAATTTCGACCCGCGGATCGCCGTGGCGCACGATCAGGTCGCCGCCCATCGCCCGCAGGGCGGCGGCGACTTCTTCCACCGCACGCAGGATGAATTCGACGCGCCGGTCGCGGCGCGGCAGCGGATCGAGAATGCTCGTGTCGAAGACGAAGACGCAGTGCACCCGTTGCTGCGTTTGCAAGGCGTGATGCAGGGCGGCATGGTCCTGCACGCGCAGATCGCGACGGAACCAGACGAGGGCGGCGGACATGGATAGATCGAACAGGGGTACTCGGGAACGGACTGACAGATTACAATGTCGACAGATCAATGGAAACCGTCAGCCTCGCCAACCACTTTCTGATCGCCATGCCCGCCATGGCCGACCCGAATTTTTCCCGCACGCTGACCTACATCTGCGAGCACAACGAGGATGGTGCCATCGGCATCATCGTCAATCGCCCGATGGACCTGAAGCTTGCCGGCTTGTTCGACCGCGTCAGCATTCCGTTTGAGGACGCACAGGCCGAGGCGCTGTTTGCCGATCTGCCGGTGTATTTCGGCGGCCCGGTACAGACCGATCGCGGCTTCGTGCTGCACCGCCCGGCCGGGCAGTGGCAGTCTTCGCTGAATGTCAGCGACAGCCTTTCCCTGACCAGTTCGCGCGACATCCTGCAGGCCATGGGCAGCACCGGCGAACCTGCCGAAGTGCTGGTCAGCCTCGGCTATGCCGGCTGGACGGCCGGACAACTCGAGTGGGAACTGTCGCAGAACGCCTGGCTTACGGTGGAAGCCGATGCCGCCATCATCTTCGACATTCCCCCCGAAGAGCGCCTGCCGGCGGCGATGCAGTTGCTCGGCGTGGATTTCGCCAACCTGTCCGAGGTCGCGGGACATGCCTGACCAGCAAGGTTCGGTGCTCGCCTTCGATTTCGGTGTCAAGCGCATCGGCGTCGCCATTGGTACTCGGCTGGCCGAGGGCAAGGCTGCTTCGGCAAGGCCTTTGACCACCATCGACACGGAGGCCAACGCCGCCCGCTTCGCCGCGATCGCCGCGCTCATCGCCGAATGGCAACCGGTGCGGCTGCTGGTGGGGCGGCCGTTGAATGACGACGGCACGCCGCACGAAATGACGGCGCGCTGCGAACGCTTCGCCAACCAGTTGCGCGGCCGTTTCCGCCTGCCGGTCGATGATGTCGACGAGCGTTTCAGTTCGACCGAGGCCGATGCCAGCTTGCGCGAACGCGGGCTGTCCTGGCAGGAACGCAAGGCGCAGGTCGATGCCGAAGCCGCACTGATTATTCTGCAAAGCTGGTTTGATACGCATGACCAAACTGCGGCCCATGCCCCTGCCTGACGCCGAAGCGCTTTGCACGGAGCTGGCCGAGGCCATGCGCCCGAGCGTCGATCCGGCGCGGACGGCCCTGGTCGGCATCCACACCGGCGGCGTCTGGGTTGCCGAACGCCTGCACGCCGCGCTGGGCCTGACGATTCCCTCCGGTTCGATGGACGTGTCCTTCTATCGCGACGATTTCAACCAGCGCGGCCTGCACGCCAATGCCCGGGCCTCGCACATTCCCTTCGAGGTCGAGGGCGCGCATGTGGTCATCGTCGACGACGTGCTCTACACCGGGCGCACCATCCGCGCCGCGATGAACGAGCTCTTCGATTTCGGCCGGCCGGCCAGGATAGACCTCGCCGTGCTGACCGATCGCGGCGGCCGCGAACTGCCCATCGCGCCGACCTTCTGTCCGCATTCCCTGAGCTTGCCGGCGGCGCAGATGCTGGCGCTGGAACGGGCCGCCGATGGCGGGCTCTCCTTCCGGGTGATGGAGAAATGACCTTCATGACCGCCGGCGGCAACCCTCAGCTCAACAAACACGGCGAACTCAACCATCTGCTGACCATCGAGGGCCTGCCGCGCGACGTGCTGATCCGCATCCTCGATACCGCAGCGCCCTTTTCCGAAGTTGCCGAACGCGAAGTGAAGAAGGTGCCGCTGCTGCGCGGCAAGAGCGTATTCAACCTCTTCTTCGAAAATTCGACGCGCACCCGCACCACTTTCGAGATCGCGGCGAAGCGGCTTTCCGCCGACGTCATCAATCTCAACATCAA
>JANMTA010000340.1:0-1768 GCA_031389965.1 Betaproteobacteria bacterium | reverse complement strand
TATCGGGTGCCGTATGCAGACGGTCCGGTTCACGGATTCTTGCCCGTCTATCGCTTCACGCCGGCCCAGCCCAAAGGCGTCGTGGTGTTCTGCGGCGGCTTCGACAGCTACCTGGAAGAGCTGTTCCTCTTCTTCTTCTGGCTGCGCGATGCGGGCTATGACGTCGTGGCTTTCGAGGGCCCCGGCCAGGGCGGCGCGCTCTTCGACGCTGGCCTGTCGATGACGCATGAATGGGAGAAGCCCGTTGCGGCCGTGCTGGATCACTTCCAGCTGAGTGACGTGACCTTGATCGGACTGTCGATGGGTGGCTACTTCGTGATTCGCGCCGCCGCCTTCGAGCCCCGCGTGCAACGTGCGATTGCCTATGACGTCTTCTTCGACGCCTTCGACTGCAATCTTCGCCTGATGCCGGCCGCTGCTCGTCTGTTGCTGCCACTGCTGTTGCGCTTGAAGCTGGATGTCTTGGTCGATGCGCTGGCGCGCCGGACGGCCAAGCGCAGCCTCCTCATCGAGTGGGGCCTGAACCAGGCGATGCATGTCACTGGCACAGCGACGCCAGCGGCCTACATGCGCGCCATTCAGCGCTACACCGCAGCCGAGATTTCCAGCCGTGTGACGCAGGACGTGCTGCTGTTGGCCGGCAGTGAGGACCACTATGTGCCGGTGGCGCAGTTCTACAAGCAGATCGCGGCGCTCACGAACACCCGGTCGCTGACGGCCCGCCTGTTCACGCGGGCCGAGTCGGCGCAGAACCACTGCCAGGCCGGCAACTTTGGGTTGGCGCTTCAGGTGATCACAGCCTGGCTCGAACTGACGGCGGCAAGGGCGCAAAGGAGTTGACGTATGGCGGCCCAAATCTATCCGCTTGCCGGCCATCCGGCCCCGCTAACGACGCTCATCGATGCAGACAAGCTCGTGTTGGCGTACCACACCGACGTGCCTGACCCGACGGTCGCTGCGCAGCGCGTCGTGTTCGGAACTTCAGGGCACCGCGGGTCGGCATTCAACCGCTCGTTCAACGAGTGGCATGTGCTGGCCATCACGCAGGCGATCTGCCATTACCGCAAGGCCCAAGGCATCGGCGGGCCGCTGTTCCTGGGCATCGACACGCACGCGTTGTCTGCACCGGCGTGCGCCAGCGCGATCGAAGTGCTGGCAGCTAACGGCGTGGACGTGATGCTGGCGACGAACGATGAGTTCACGCCAACCCCAGCGGTTTCGCACGCGATTCTCGGCCACAACCGCCGGCGCTTGAACTCGAACGACACGGGTCTGGCCGACGGCATCGTGGTGACGCCTTCGCACAACCCGCCACGCGATGGCGGCTTCAAGTACAACCCGCCGCATGGCGGCCCGGCTGGCCAGGACATCACGACCTGGATCGAAGCCGAGGCCAATCGGTTTCTGCAAGCGCGTCTAGAGAGCGTCAGGCGCATTTCGCACGCCAAAGCATTGCAGGCCGCAACGACGCACCGCCACGACTTTCTGAACGCCTACGTCGGCGACCTCGGCAGCGTGATCGACCTGGATGTGATCCGCGAGTCGAGGGTGCGCATGGGAGTGGACCCCCTGGGCGGCGCCGGCGTCCGTTACTGGGGGGCCATTGCCGAGCGATACCGCCTGGACTTGAGCGTCATCAGCGAGATCGTCGACCCAACCTTCGGCTTCATGCCACTGGACTGGGACGGCAAGATCCGCATGGACCCGTCGTCGTCGTATGCCATGCAAAGGCTGGTGGACATGAAGAGCCGCTTCGACATCGCCTTCG
>JANMTA010000310.1:0-5523 GCA_031389965.1 Betaproteobacteria bacterium | reverse complement strand
CGCCACCTACCTGCGCATCGCCGTTGCCGATACCGGGCTCGGAATTGCCAGCGAAAGGCAGCATGAATTGTTCGAGCCGTTTTCGCGCCTGGGTCTGGAAGAGGGAACGATTCAGGGCGCCGGTCTCGGACTCGTGATGTCGAAACGCCTGATCGAAAGGATGAGGGGGCGCATCGGCTTCGAGTCGATTCAGGGCATTGGCAGCACGTTTTGGGTGGAACTGCCGCTGGCGGAGACGAACGCATTGCGTAGTGGATCCTGATCGCCGTATTCCGGCAGCAGCCTTCCTGCGGCACCGGAATGGAAAATCAGCCAAACCTGATATACAATCCCGACTAATTCACTCAAGTATGGCATTCCGCTTAGCGGTCATAATCCGCGACCAAGAATTTTAGTTACGGCCGTTGCGCTTAACGTCGATAAAGCCGGCGTAAGCCTTCACTAAAACTTCGGTTTCTTTCCAACAATTTGTCACCAGCAAAGGCCTTTCATGTCCATCACCGAACAAAGCATTCAGACCGCACTCAAGGAAGTCGTCGACCCCAACACCGGCAAGGATCTCGTCAGCAGCCGCAGTGCCAAGAACATCAAGATTTCCGGCAATGACGTCTCGCTCGATGTTGAACTCGGCTATCCGGCGAAGAGCCAGATCGAAGGGCTGCGCACGGCCGTGATCGCGCAGCTGAAAACGGTCTCCGGCATCGGCAACATCAGCGCCAACGTCTTTTCGAAAGTGGTCACGCATGCCGTGCAGAAGGGCGTCAAGCTGATTCCCGGCGTCAAGAACATCATCGCCGTGGCCAGCGGCAAGGGTGGCGTCGGCAAGTCGACCACCGCCGTCAATCTGGCGCTGGCGCTGTCGGCCGAGGGCGCCACAGTGGGCCTGCTCGATGCCGACATCTACGGACCCTCGCTGCCGACCATGCTGGGCATCGGCAGCGGCCGCCCCGAGTCGACCGACGGCAAGGGGCTCGAGCCGATGGAGGCGCACGGGCTGCAGGCCATGTCGATCGGCTTCCTCATCGATCCCGAGCAACCCATGGTCTGGCGCGGCCCGATGGTGACCCAGGCGTTGACCCAGTTGCTGACCGAGACGCGCTGGCGCGACGTGGATTATCTGGTGATCGACATGCCGCCGGGCACCGGCGACATCCAGCTCACCCTGGCACAGCAGGTGCCGGTAACGGGTGCGATCATCGTCACCACGCCGCAGGACATCGCCCTGCTCGATGCGAGGAAGGGCCTCAAGATGTTCGAGAAAGTCGGCATTCCCATCCTCGGCATCGTCGAGAACATGAGCATCCACATCTGCTCCAAGTGCGGCCACGCCGAACCCATTTTCGGTTCCGGCGGCGGCGACAGGATGGCCAAGGACTACGAGGTCGAGATGCTCGGCGCGCTGCCGCTCGACATGGCGATCCGCATGCAGATGGACGCTGGCAAGCCGACCGTCGAGGCCGATCCGCAAGGTCCGGCGACGCAGATCTACAAGACCATCGCGCGCCGCATTGCGGTGAAGATTGCGGAACGCGCCAAGGACCACTCCAGCAAGTTCCCCAGCATCAAGGTGATGAACACTTGAACTTGGTGGCACGGGACCCCCCCGGGCCACCAAGTTCAAATGCGAAGTGTACGAACAAGGGGAGACTCCCCTTGTTTATCCCCCAAATGGCAACAAGGGGGCGGGCCCCCTTGTAAATCCCCCTCCCCGAAACTCCGAAATTCTTCTCGCGAGTTCAAGTTCGAAGAGTTGGACCCTTAGCGGCTGGACGCCCGCGAGCCTCGTCCGGCTCGCTGTGGCGGGCAGTTCGTCAGCGCATCGCCGGCGGTCGCCTTGCGTTCCGCTTGTGACGGGCGCAAAATCCGCCGGCGAAAAAAGCGCCCTGCAGAGGCGATGCACGGGGGCGCCAGCCACCCTCTGCCGCCAAACAATTGATCTCGGGGAGCCGGTGTGGAGACGAGCAGACAGTCGCAAGCGACGCTTGAGCAACCGATAGCGGTGGGCGATCTCGCTGCGCGCCTGCGCTTCGCCTTCGACAGCGGCCACATCTGGCTGGGCGAATCGCGCATGGTTCTGCTCCACGGCGCGGCGATGACGGCGCTGCGCAAGGAGCTCATCGATTCGCTTGGCGTCGACCGCGCGCGCGGCGTGCTGCTGCGCATGGGTTACGCATCGGGTGCGCGCGATGCCGAGTGGGCGCGCAAGCTGTATCCGGATGCTTCGCCCACCGAGCTGCTTGCCACCGGCCCGGCGCTGCACATGCTGGAAGGCATGGTTTGCGGTACCACCGACAGAATGGAAATGGATATCGCCAAGGGCGTATTTTCAGGCGAATTCACCTGGACGGCCTCGTTCGAGGCGGATGCCCACATCCAGCTCTTCGGCCTCTCGCCCGATCCCTGCTGCTGGATGCAGGTGGGCTATGCCTGCGGCTATTCGAGCACCCTGATGGGCAAGTTCATTCTTTACCGGGAAACCCAGTGCGCCGCCGCCGGCGCGCCCTGCTGCAAGATCACCGGTCGCCCGGCGGACGAGTGGACCGGAGTCGAAGACGAGCTGAAATATTTCGAGCCCGATTCGGTGGCGGATCACATCCTGGCCCTGCAGGACCAGGTGCAATCCCTGCGCTACTCGCTGGACAACGATCTCGATACCGACGACCTGGTGGGCGTTTCGCCCGGTTTCAAGGAGGCCACCGGCCTGCTGAAACGGGCCGCGCAAAGCCAGGTGACGGTGCTGCTGCTGGGCGAAACCGGCGTCGGCAAGGAAATGTTCGCGCGGGCCTTGCACAAGGTCGGCAATCGCGCCGAACACCCCCTCATCGCCGTCAATTGCGCGGCCCTGCCGGAGCAGTTGATCGAGTCGGAATTGTTCGGCGTCGAGAAGGGCGCCTTTACCGGCGCCCAGCAATCGCGGCCGGGGCGATTCGAGCGGGCGCACGGCGGCACCCTGTTTCTCGACGAAGTCGGCGAACTGTCGGCGTCGGCGCAAGCCAAGCTCCTGCGCGTGCTGCAGGAGGGCGAACTGGAACGCATCGGCGACACGCGCACGCGCAAGGTGGATGTCCGCGTCGTCGCCGCGACCAACGTCGACCTCGCGCAAGCCGTGGCGGAAGGGCGTTTTCGCCGGGACCTCTACTATCGCCTGAATGTCTATCCCGTGACCATTCCCCCCTTGCGCGAGCGCAAGGAGGATATTGCCCTGCTGGCCCAGCGCTTCCTCGAGAAATATCTGGTACGCCACAGCAAGAAGGTGCTGGGCATCACCGACCAGGCCATGCATGCGCTCAAGCAGTACAGCTGGCCGGGCAACGTGCGGGAACTGGAAAACGTCATCGAACGCGGCGTCATCCTGGCGCCCGCCGGCGGCCGCATCGACTTGTCCGACCTGTTTCCCTCGGTAACGTCCGAGGTCAAGCAGCAGCACCTGGTTGCCCTCGCCAGGGACGGCAGCGTGCTCAAGCGGGACGCGGGTACTGTGGGCGACTTCCTCGACTACGTGCTGAAGAATCAGGTCAGCCTGGAAAATGTCGAGAGTATCCTGCTCAAGGCCGCCGTCGAGCGCAGCAAGGGAAACTACAGTTCCGCCGCGCGCATGCTGGGCATGACCCGCCCGCAGTTTGCTTATCGCATGAAGAAGCACAATCTCGACATAGCCTGAGATCGCCCGCGCCTGCTTCAGGCCTCATCGTGTTACCAAATGATCAAATCGCCAGAAACCCTGACCATTTGATAAGCCAATAAAATCAATATGTTGCATGGCAGCAAGAAAAGCTGTAGCGATAACAGCTAGATAGTCTCTGGCACGCCCCCTGCTACAGTGTTTGTCAATCCACACGCGATGTGGACTTAAAACGAGAGGGGACGCCAATGAAATGCCTATACTTTATCCGCTTGCTGGCGAGCGCCGCGGCACTTGTCGCGGCCGGCCACGCGAACGCAGACAGCACCGGCAAGTGGCAGAGCAGCCAGGAGATCTACGACAAGGTTTGCGGCTACTGCCACGAGGCGAATGTCGGCCCGGTGATCACCGGACGAAATCTCATGCCGGAGTACATTCAGGCCATCGTGCGCAATGGCAATCGCGCCATGCCGGCCTTCCGCGAGTCCGAGATCAACGACGCGGCCCTGGCCGGGGTGGTGAAACTCGTCAGCACCAGTCCGGCGGCAGCCGCGAAGAAGTAGGCCGGCCATGAACAGGCGCAACTTCATCAAGTCGCTGCTGGCCAGCGGAGTTCTCGGCTCCAGTCCCCTGGCAGCGCAGGCGGCAAACGAACTCTTCAGGCCCGGGGCGGCACAGCCCGTGACGATCATCGCTCAGAGCGGTCTGCCGCATGCGGACGAACTTGTCGCCCGCCTGGAACGGGTGTTCGCTGCGGCCGGCATCGATTACGTACGAACCAGTTCAAGCGCAAGCGAGCTGAACGAGTTCCCGTATCTCACCTTCCTCTTTGACCGGATACCCGGCCATCGCGTCATCGGCGTCATGGATGATGCCGCCGCCATGGTCTTTCAGGAACTGGCGGCCGCGCGTGGTGCGGCTTGCGTCATCAACACCCATCACCGCTTCAGCGGGCAGGAAGTTCGTCACTGCTGCACATCGGCCGGGCTGGAAGGAAACATCGTCTGGTCGGATGCGCTTCCCGCGCACGCCGAACGGATCAGCCGCCTGTATGCCGGCACGCTCGGCGGGCAGGAACTGGCGGCAGGCCGTGGCGCGCGAATTGTGGGGGCTGATCTGGCCGGGTCGGCAGATTCGGCGGCGGCCAGCCTGGTTTCTTTCATGATCAATACCTGATAGCCAATCAGAACCTACATCAAGCGGAGACAAGAAAATGAGCACAAAGCGCAAGGCTTTGCCCAAGGGCATCGCGGCAGGCGAATTCGACAAGGCGATCAAGGAGCTGAAAGTCATTCTGGGTGACGAGAATGTCCTGGTCGACGAGGTGCGCCTGGCGCCCTACAACAAGATCATGATGCCGGTGCCCGACGAGCAGCACGCGCCCTCGGCGGCCATCACGCCCGCCGGCGTCGAGCAGATCCAGGGCGTGCTGAAGGTGCTCAACAAGTACAGGATTCCGGTCTATCCGATCTCGACCGGCAAGAATCTCGGCTATGGCTCGGCGGCACCGGTGCAGCGCGGCCAGATCGTCATGGATCTGAAGCGCATGAACAAGATCATCGAGGTCGATCCCGATCTATGCACCGCGTTGGTGGAGCCCGGCGTCACCTATCAGCAGCTGTACGACTACCTGCAGGAAAAGAAGCTGCCGTTGTGGTTCTCCTGCCCGGCGCCGTCGGCGATTGCCGGGCCGCTGGGCAACATGGTCGATCGCGGCGTCGGCTACACACCGTATGGCGAGCACTTCCTGTTTTCCTGCGGCATGGAAGTCGTGCTGGCCAATGGCGACGTGCTGCGCACCGGCATGGGCTCGATGCCGAATTCGAATACCTGGCAGGTCTTCAAGTGGGGCTACGGGCCGACGCTGGACGGCATCTTCACCCAGTCCAACTACGGCATCG
>JANMTA010000296.1:0-3263 GCA_031389965.1 Betaproteobacteria bacterium | reverse complement strand
CCCGCCATCGGCCCCAGCCCGCCCATCTGCCAGAACAGCCACTGGATGGTCTCGTTGCGACCGCGCAAGTCTTGCGCGATGAAGCGGCCGCTCTTGTCCGCCAGGTAGAGCAGGATGGCGCCGGATTCGAAGAGGGACAGTGGCGCGCCGCCATCGGCCGGGGCGTGGTCGACGATGGCCGGGATGCGATTGTTGGGCGCGATCTTGAGAAAATCCGCGGCGAACTGCTCGCCCTTGGCGATGTCGACTGGCACGATGCGGTAGGGCAACCCGGTCTCTTCGAAAAACAGGGTGAGCTTGTGGCCGTTGGGGGTGGTCCAGTAGTAGAGGTCGATCAAGGCGTGGGCTCCATTTTTTGCATGATCCGCCGCGCCGCCTCGCGCGCCCAGAGCGCGTAGATCGGCGGCCCGGGATGGAATCCGTCGCTGGCCATGGCGGAGATGTCCATCATCTCATGGCCCAGGGCGAGGAATTCGCAACCGGGCCGGCTCGTCGCGACTTCCGCCAGCACGCGATCGAAATCGCGCGCGCGGCTGCCGATGTACCAACGCAGCGGTTGCGGCAGGGCGGGAAAGCGGTGCATTGGCGGCAAGCCGCTCAGGAGGATGCGGCGTGCGCCAAAACGGGTGGCCAGCAGTTCGACCAGCTGCTCCTGCTGGCGGCGCCATGTGGCGAGCGAATGCCTGCCGGTGACATCGTTCACGCCGAGCGAGGTCACGACCACGTCGTAGCGTGTGGCGGCTTCGCGGCGCAGGCGATCGAGCATGTCGGCGGTGGTCGCACCGGTGAAGGCCAGCAGCTTCCAGTGCAGGCGAAAAGTCGGCGCCAGCGCCACGGCGAGCCGACCGGAGAGCGCCTCATCCTGGGTTTGCGCACCGACGCCCGCCGCTGCCGAATCGCCGACGACGAGCAGGCGCAGCAGCGGGCCGCTGCCGGCGACCCCGCTGCGCTGTCCTCGCGGCTCGGGGAGTTCGGGCACCGTGCGCCGCACATGGCGCCCCTGCGCGAGGAGGATCGGCGCCAGGGCCAGCGTGGCAATCAGGTGGCGCATCCGGCCTGGCTCAAAGCTTGTTGTGCGTACCTGAGCGTACCGCGAGGAAGACCTCGCGCAGGAACAGGCTGAGCGCCGCGATCATCGCCAGCATCGCTGCAATGAACAGGGCGGCGACGCTGCGCGCGAGGTCGATGCCGAGCAGCGCGCCGAGGAAGGCGCCGGCGACGACCAGGCAGACCAGCAGCGCCGAAAGCACAGCGCCGAAAATCGCGTGGTAGACAAGCCGGCTGCGGTGCACCAGCATGCCGATCTCCCGCTGCGCGGCGTCGGCTGCGTCGGACGCCTGCGTCTGCAGGCGCTCCTGCACCACGCGCCGGCGATCGACGATGCGGCCCAATCTTGCATTCAGCGCACTGATCAGGGTGGCGATCGCGGTGAGCAGGAAGACGGGTGCGACCGCCAGCTGGATGACGCGACTGATATCGGTGAGATGGGTTTCCATTCCGGCAGTTTGGCGCAAAACGGGCACGGTGGGGCAAATCCGGCGGCGCCTTCTCAGGCGCGGCGCCGGAGCCGACGCACATGCGCTACCATCTCCGGTTCAGGTGGCATCCGGCCGATGCATCGCCGCCCGCGGATCAATCAACGCACAACGCGCTTGTCGTCGCGACAACCCAGGAGACATTTCATGATGAAGCTTTACTACGGCCCCGGTGCCTGTTCCTTCGTGCCCCACGTCGGCCTGGAAGCGATCAAGGCGGCCAGCGGCGAGGACTTCGCAGCCCAGTCGGTAAAGCTGCACAAGGGTGAGCAGCGCACGCCGGAATACCTTGCCATGAACCCCCTCGGCCTGGTTCCGGTGCTCGTGGTCGAGGGCCAGGCCCTGAACCAGATCGTGGCGATCTGCGACTATCTCGACCGGCGCTTTCCGCAGGCCGGGCTGCTGCCGGCCGAACCGTGGCAGCGCGCCCAGGCCATGTCCCATTTCGCCTGGATGAACAACACGGTGCACCCGACCTTCACCCGCATCTTCCGTCCCGGCAATTTCGTCGACAGCGAAGCGGCGCAAGCCGAGCTCAAGCAGGCCGCGCTGGTGGCCTTCCGCGGACACCTGGAACGCATCCAGGCCATGACGGCACATGCGGCGCCCTTCCTGCTCGGCGAGCGGCTGTCCTTCGTCGATGCCTATGCGCTGGTCTTCCTGCGCTGGGGCGGCCTGGTCGGGATCGACCCGACCTCTTTGCCGGCCTACCAGGCGTATGTCGAAAAGCTCGCGGCAACGCCGGCGGTCGCCGCGGCGATGGCGCGCGAAGGCATCGCACTGGAAACCTACAAGAAGCCCTGACGCCGCGCCATGCCGCGCCTGGTCGCTGCTCTCCTGATCGTCGCCTGCGCAGGCAGCCAGGCCGAGGACACCGTGCGCCGGGACGGACTGGTGGGCGTCTGCGTCGCCTGCCATGGCGCCGGGGGGATCGCCAGTTCAGAGGAGATCCCGTCGCTCGCCGGCCAGAACGAAGCCTATCTTTACGAATCGCTGAAGAATTTCAAGGAGGGCAACCGGCCCTCGCCGCAGATGCGCGGCATCGCACGCGAACTTGGCGACAGCGAGCTGCGCGAACTGGCAAGGCATTTTGCCCGGCAGCCCTACGTGCGCAACGTACAGGCGGCGGATCCGGCCCGGGCGGAACGGGGCAAGGAGGTGTACGTCCGCCTCTGCCAGATCTGTCACCTCGACGACGGAAAATCGACGACCTACGCCGACTATCCGCTGCTGGCCGGACAGTCGCTGCCCTACATGCTGAAGGAAATGAAGCTGATCCTGGACAAGCGGCGCCGCGTCGAGATCATCAAGCACGAAATGCTGGAACTGGTCTCGCGCCCGCAAATCGAGGATGCAATCCATTTCTTTGCCGGCCAGCGCGTGTTGCCCGAACAGGTCAGCAACACCGCGCGAGATCCCGCCAAGCGAACCAAGCACAGCCGTTTCCGCACGGATCCGCCGGCGGACGCCGCGGAATAATCTGTTTCAGCGCCGCGCCTGCGCCAGCAGCCGCTCGATCTGCGCGTCCTTGTCCTGCCACAGTTGCTGCACCCACTTCGCAAACGCTTCGCGCGTCGCCGCGTCGCTGCCGTAGTCGCTGTTCATAAGGTGCGCGGGCACCGGCAGGCTCTGCACGCGCACGATGACACGGCGCAGCCTGCCGCAGAGGAAGTCGCGGAAATCCGGCGCGCCGTCGGGATAGACGATGGTCACATCGAGAATCGCGCG
>JANMTA010000289.1:0-10867 GCA_031389965.1 Betaproteobacteria bacterium | reverse complement strand
GCCAACGACGGCTTGCGCGGCCTGCCGGTCGCCGCCATGAAGGACAACCTGGCCTTCATGGTGAAACTGGCGAAGAAACAAAAAATCCGGGTGCTGCTGGTCGGCATGCAGTTGCCGCCGAATTACGGGGCGAAATACCGCGACGAATTCGATGCCGCCTTCCGCGACATCGCCAAACGGGAAAAAGTCCCGCTGCTGCCCTTCCTGCTGGAACCCATCGCGCTCGACCGCAACGCCTACCAGGCCGACGGCCTGCACCCGAGCGCCGCGGCGCAGCCGAAGCTGCTCGATCACGTCTGGAGCGCCCTGCAAGCGCTCTTGATGGTGAAAAGTGAAATGTGAAACGTGAGAGGATAGGCCGAAGGTTTGCATTTCACGTTTCACTTTTCACGTTTCACGTTTCACGCCAAAAAACACATGTCTGAAAAACTGCCCAAGGGAGTGGCGACGGTAGCACAAGTCGCCGAATTCGACGCCGTGATCGACGCGCGCGCGCCGGCCGAGTTCGCCGAAGACCGCCTGCCGCGCGCCGTCAGCATGCCGGTGCTGGACGACGCGGAGCGCGCACGGGTCGGCACACTGTACCAGCAGGTCTCGGTATTCGAGGCGAAAAAACTCGGCGCGGCGCTGGTGTCGAAGAACATCGCGCGGCACATCGAGCAGCACCTGCTGGACCAGCCCAAGAGCTGGCGGCCGCTGGTGTATTGCTGGCGCGGCGGCCAGCGCAGCGGCGCCTTCACCCACATCCTGCGCGAAATCGGCTGGGATGCCCATCGCCTGCAGGGCGGCTACAAGAGCTGGCGCCAGCATGTCATCGAGCAACTGGCCTTGCTGCCGCCGCAAGTAAAGTTTCGCATCGTCAGCGGCGCCACCGGCAGCGGCAAGAGCCGCCTGCTGGAGGCGCTGGCGGCACGCGGCGCGCAAGTGGTGCATCTCGAAGAACTGGCCGCGCACAAGGGCTCGGTGCTGGGCAACCTGCCGGGCCAGCCGCAACCGGCGCAGAAGGCCTTCGAGTCGCAACTGCTGGCGGCGTTGACGGCGCTGGACCTGACGCAGCCCGTGTTCGTCGAGGCCGAAAGCCGCAAGATCGGCCGCCTGCAGGTGCCTGATGCCTTGCTGAATGCCATCCGCGGCGCCCCCGGCCTGCGCATCGAAGCGCCGCTTGCCGCCCGGGTCGAATTCCTCCTGCACGACTACGACTACGCCGTGGCTGATCCGGCCTGGCTGCTCGAGCGGCTCGGCCACCTCAAGGGCCTGCAGAGCAACGAGACGCTGCAGCGCTGGTCTGCCCTGATCGCGGCGCGGGATTTCCCGGCCCTGGTCGCAGAGCTGCTGACGCAGCACTACGACCCGCTCTACCAGCGCTCGCAGGCGCACAACTACGATTCGTTCGAAGCCGCCACCCGTTATTTCGCAGATTGCCTCGATGCGGCCTCGCTCGACCGGCTCGCCGCCGAAATTCTCGCTACATCAGCCTGAAGCGGTGCGTGTGGCCGCCGCTTCCGGGGACCTGAGCAATGCCTGCAGTCCATCAAGAACATGCCCTAGACAGGCAGCAAGAACTCCGTGCGCTTCGTCGCACATAAGCGCTGCACCACCGCCGGCCGCGGCGTCGCCACTTCTCCCTGCTCGAACGCGACCACCGTCAACCGCCCCCGCACGACATCCAGCAATTCGCCAGGGCGCAGCAGAAACTCGGGGTTGGACGGCTTGCCGTAGCGCTCGTTGCCGAGCATGAAGGTTTCGTAGATCAGCACACCATTCGCGGCCAGCGCCTCCAGCAGGTGCGGAAACAGCGGCCGGAACAGATAGTTGGTGACGACGATGGCGTCGAAGCGGCGTCCGTGATATGGCCAGGAATCTCCCTCGATGTCGGCCGCACGGGCGCTTATTCCGGGCGCTTTGGCTGAAATTTCGGCCAGGGCGTCGGCGTCCCGGTCGACCGCCTCCACCCTGTATCCGGCTGCCTGCAGGAGCAGGGAATGTCGGCCCCGACCGCAGGCAAGATCCAGAACATCTCCACCCGACTTGATGTGCGGCAGGAAGCGTTCCACCCAAAGTGATGATTTTTCGCTCATATTCGTCAACATGTCAGGTATCATTTTGAACCTAAATCAATGCGCGAGCCACTCCCGAGGCTCTTAGCACATGACTGCAATACCAAGTACGCCGCCCGACACCTCACAGGACAATAATGATGTCCTGCGCAAACGGCTGGATACGACCACCAAAGCCTACAGCCGCTTTGTGCCGCGCCAGTTCCTCAACCTGCTGGGGATCGAGGATATCCGCAAGGTTGAGTTGGGCCAGCAGGTCGAGCGCAAGATGACGGTGCTGTTCGCCGACATCCGCAACTTCACCTCGCTGTCGGAGACCATGAGCCCGCAGGAGAACTTCAACTTTCTGAACTCCTACCTGATCCAGATGGAGCCGGTGATCGCCGCCCATGGCGGCTTCATCGACAAGTACATCGGCGACGCCATCATGGCACTGTTTCCCGACTCGCCGGATCAGGCCCTGCATTGCAGCCTGGCCATGCTGCAACGCCTCGAAGAATACAACGACGGCCGCCAGCGCGCGGGCTACCGTCCGATCAGGATCGGCATCGGCATCAATACCGGTATCGTCATCCTCGGTACCGTTGGCGGTGCCGAGCGCATGGACGGCACCGTGATCGGCGATGCGGTCAATCTCGCGGCGCGCATGGAAAAGATGACCAAGGAATACAGGGCGTCGGTGCTGATCAGCGAATACACCCTGTACTGCCTCGACCGGCCGGAACTCTGGTCGATCCGCTTTCTCGATCGCACCCGCGTTCGCGGCAAGCAGGGCACGCAATCGGTGTACGAAGTGTTCAATTGCGAGCCCCCGCCATTGCGCGAGGCCAAGCAGCTTCACCAAAAGCACTTCGACCAAGCCCTCGCCTACTATCACATCGACGACACCCTCGGCGCCCGCGAGCAACTCCTGACCTACATCGCCATGGTGCCCGACGACACCGCCGCCCATGCCTATCTCGAACGCTGCGAGACCTCCAATGACGTGCTCGACAACTTGCGGGCCGAACTGCCTTACGTCTGGCGTGATGAATACGCCATCGGTCCGGCAATCGTCGATGAGGCGCACAAAAGCCTGTTGGCCGATATGAATGCGCTGGCCAGCGCGATCAAAGACGGCGCCCTGAGCCAGACTCCCCCGCTGCTGGCAAAAATTCAGTCCTCCGCATCCCGCGATTTCATGAACGAGAGGCAATTGATGGAGGAAGACAACTATCCCTTCGTCGAATTGCACACACGCCAGCACGAGCGCTTTTTTGAATTCCTTGCCGAGTTGCAGCGCGAAATCGAACTCGGAGAGAAGGACCGGGTCTATCTGGCCTTTCGGGTCAAGCGCTTGCTGACCGGCTGGCTGGTCAACCACATCCTCAGCGCCGATCGTCACTACGGGCACTACCGGAATACCCGGCGCGGAAAACAGCCCTGAATTAACGAAATAGCTCGTTCGGAGCGACGGGTGATAGTTGAGCGCAGCGAACTAACCAGAAGCCTCCCCGTGAGGGGAAGGTCGCATGCGACGTTTGCGATTGGGGGATGGGAGGGGCGGGCCTTTAATTCGCCTTTCGTGTGTTTCATCATCAGGGGTGCCGTGGCACTTTATGAAAGTTAGGCTATTTCCTCGGTTTTGCGGCCGGGGAAGGTATTATGCTGCACTGCAGCACATCAGTTGCCACACACCTTGCCGCCACCGCGGAATGCCGCCATGAATAACGAAACACACTACCTCCACACTCTATTTGAACCGGAATCGATTGCTATCGTCGGCGCCTCGGAGAAGCCCAACTCGATCGGCGTCACGCTGGTGCGCAACATGCTCGACTCGGGTTACCAGGGCAAACTGTTCTTTGTCAATCCCAGGCACGAAACCGTGTTCGGCCAGAAGAGCTATCCCGCGGTCGATACCATCCCGCAGCGCCTCGACATCGCCGTAATCTGCACCGCGGCCTCCACCGTACCGGACATCATCGACGCCTGCGGTCGCGCCGGCTGCAAGAATGCGATAGTCATTGCCGGCGGCTTCGCCGAGGCCGGACCGCGCGGTGCTTCCCTGCAACGCGCCGCGCTGGAAAATGCCCGCCGCCACGGCATGCGTCTGCTCGGCCCCAATTGCCTGGGCATCATGCGCCCGGGCAGTCAGATCAACCTGACCTTCGGCCATGGCTTTGCCCATGCCGGCACCATCGGTCTCATCTCGCAATCGGGCGCCTTGTGCACCGCGATTCTCGACTGGGCCTTGCCCAACAATGTCGGCTTCTCCAACGTGGTTTCGCTCGGCGCCGAAAGCGACGTCGACTTCGGCGAGGTGCTCGACTACATGGTCTCCGACCCGCGTACCGAAAACATCTTTCTCTACATCGAGGGCATCAAGAACGCCCGCCGCTTCATGAGCGCGCTGCGCGCCGCGGCGCGCTGCAAGCCGGTGCTGCTGATCAAGGTCGGCAAGCACCCGGCCGGTGAAAAGGCCGCCCGCTCGCATACCGGCGCCCTGGTCGGCGCCGACGACGTCTTCGACGCCGCGCTGCGCCGGGCCGGTGTCGTGCGCCTGGCCAACGTCGGCCAGATGTACGCCGCCGCCTCCGCCCTGTTCTCGCACTTCCGCCCGCGCGGCAAGCGTCTCGCCATCGTCACCAACGGCGGCGGTCCAGGCGTCATGGCCGCCGACCACGCCGCCGACATCGGTATCCCGCTGGCCCAGCTCGACCCGGCCACCGTCACGCAGCTGACTGAGTTACTACCGGCCACCTGGTCGAAGTCCAACCCCATCGACATCCTCGGCGATGCCGATCCGGCACGCTATGGCCTGGCGCTGCAAGCCTGCATCGACGACGACAATGTCGATGGCGTGCTGGCCATCCTGACGCCGCAGGCCATGACCGATCCGACCCAGGCAGCACGCACGGTAATCGAGATCGCGCGCCAGAGCGACAAGCCCCTGGTCACCTGCTGGATGGGCGAAGCACAGGTGAGCGAGGCGCGCAAGCTGTTCCAGGGCGCGGCGATACCCACCTTCCGCACCCCGGAACCGGCGGTCGACCTGTTCTCGCATGTCTCCAACTATTACCGCAACCGGCAGTTGCTGATGCAAACGCCGCCGTCGATTTCCGAACAGGCCGCGCCGCGGGTCGAATCGGCCCGTCTGGTGATCGAAACCGCGCTGATGGAAGGGCGCAAGGTACTCAGCGAAATGGAGTCGAAGGCGATCCTGTCCGCCTTCCGGATTCCCATTGCGCAGACCATGGTGGCCCGCTCCGCCTCGGAAGCCATGGTGCTGGCCGAAGAGCTCGGACTGCCGGTGGTGATGAAAATCGATTCGCCCCAGATCGCGCACAAGAGCGATTGCGGTGGCGTACGGCTGAACCTGAACAGCCTCGCTGCAGTGCGCGATGGCTGGCTGGAAATCATGGCCGAGGTGAAGAAGAACCGCCCGGACGCGCAGATCAATGGCATTGCGATCGAGCCGATGATCCAGAAGGCCAACGGACGCGAACTGGTGGTCGGCATGATGCGCGACAAGATATTCGGCCCCACCATCGTCTTCGGTCCCGGCGGCACCAGCGTCGAGGCCTACAACAGCGACCGCGCCGTGGCCCTGCCACCGCTTAATTCCTTTCTCGTCGCCGACATGCTGGCCTCGGCCCGGACGACCGCACGGCTCGGCCAATTCCGCAACATGCCACCGGTCAACATGGCGGCCATCGAAGCCATACTGCTGAGCGTTTCCGCCATGGTCTGCGAATTGCCCTGGATCAGCGAATTGAACATCAATCCGCTGATCGTGGATGAGCACGGCGCGGTCGCGGTGGATGCGCGCATCACCATCGAGAACATGCCGATCACCGCGGGTCGCTACGACCACATGGCGATCCACCCCTATCCGTCGCACCTGGAGACCAGCTACCAGGCCAAGGATGGCTCCCAGGTCACGATCCGTCCGATCCGGCCCGAAGATGTCCGCATGGAGCACGAATTCGTCAAGGCCCTGTCGCCCGAATCACGCTACCTGCGCTTCATGAACACCATCCGCGAAGTCTCGCCGGCACAGATGGCCAGGCTCACCCAGATCGACTACGACCGCGAAATGGCCTATGTCGCCACCATCGACGTCGATGGCGCGGAGAAGGAAATCGGCGTGGTCCGCTACGCCACCAGCCCGGACGGGGAATCCTGCGAGTTCGCCATCGTCGTCGCCGACGACTGGCAGGGCACGGGCCTGGCACGGCGCCTCATGGGTACCCTGATCGACACCGCACGCAGCGCCGGCCTGCGCTACATGCACGGGGATTTCCTCGCCGAAAACACGCGCATGCTGGCCTTTGTCGCCAGCCTCGGCTTCGTCCTGGCGACGCATCCGGAGGATCCGGGGCTCAAGCGGGGTGTGCTGGTGCTCAACTGAATGGCGAAAGTTCCTGAGGGGACGCACAGCGCTGGCGCTGACGACACGGCGCGCTGCCCCTGGTGCGGCACCGACCCGCTTTACGTCGCTTATCACGACACCGAGTGGGGCGTGCCCTGCCACGACGAGCGCACGCTGTTCGAGTTCCTCATCCTCGAAGGCGCCCAGGCCGGCCTGTCATGGATCACCATCCTCAGGAAGCGCGAAAACTATCGCCGCGCATTCGACAACTTCGACGCAGCGCGCATCGCCCGCTACGACGAAAGGGAGGTGGCGCGCCTGCTGGGCGATGCGGGCATCGTCAGAAACCGGCTGAAGATTGCCGCCAGCATCGGCAACGCCCGTGCCACGCTGGAGCTCTATGAACAGGGCGGCAATCTGGACCAGTTGCTGTGGCAGTTTGTCGATGGCCGGCCGCGCATCAACCGCCGGCGCAGCATGGCGGAAATCCCCGCCATCACCCCCGAGGCCGAAGCCCTGTCAAGGGAACTCAAGCGCCGCGGCTTCCGCTTCATCGGACCCACGATCATCTACGCCCACATGCAGGCGACCGGCATGGTCAACGATCACCTAATCTCCTGCCCGCGTCACGCCGAACTCAGGCGTTGACCTCAGCCGCGCCCTGCGGCGCTTTGGCGGACAATAGACTTGCTTTTATTGTGGTTACAATGGCAGCACGTATGGCCCACTGGTCTTCTGCTCATATTGCGCATGCAAATCGGCTTCGAAACCATTCGCGAGATTCTTGAACACCGCCTGCATCAAGAGGACATCGAGAAGCTGCTGCACGGACTCGACGAGACGGGCAAGGCCGAGCTGTTCTACCGCATCACCGAGATGCTGCGCCGCACCTCGGCGCTGGCCGACATTGCCAACCGCGTTTCCGACAGCCTTTCCCTCGACGTCCTGTTTCCGAGCCTGATGGAGGTAGTTACCGAGGCGTTGAAC
The DNA here is from genome assembly GCA_031389965.1 of Betaproteobacteria bacterium. Classification (GTDB taxonomy): domain Bacteria; phylum Pseudomonadota; class Gammaproteobacteria; order Burkholderiales; family Rhodocyclaceae; genus Sulfuritalea. The sequence goes on along the minus strand of JANMTA010000289.1, from coordinate 3,469 downwards.
GCCGACCGCAGCTCCCTGTTCCTGCATGATCCCGAGACCAATGAGCTGTTCTCGCGCGTCATGCAGGGCGATGTCATCGGAGAAATCCGCTTCCCCTGCCACCTCGGCGTCGCCGGCTCGGTGTTCACCCACGGCGAGGCGGAAATCATCACCGACGCCTACGCCGATCCGCGCTTCAACCAGGAGGTGGACCGCCGCACCGGCTACCGCACGCGCAACATCCTCTGCGTTCCGATCCGCAACAAGAACCGCAAGGTGATAGGCATCACCCAGGCGCTGAACAAGCATGTCGGCGACTTCGACAGCGAAGACCAGAAGCTGCTCGAAGGTCTGTCCCTGCAAGCCTCCGCGGCACTGGAGAATGCGCGCCTGTTCGAGAAGGTCGAACGGCAGCAGCGCGAGGAAGCCATGCTGCTGGAAATCAGCATCTCGATCGTCGCCGAGATCCATCTCGATCCGCTGCTGATGAAAATCATGGCCGCGGCAACCACACTGCTCGACGCCGATCGCGGCACACTGTTTCTTTACGATGCGACCGCCAATAAGCTGTTCTCCCGGGTCGCCGGCGGCATCGCTGGCGCGGAGATCCGTTTCCCGGCGGACGCCGGCATCGCCGGGGAATGCTTCAGCAGCGGCCGGGTAATCAACATTGCCGACGCCTACTCGGACCCCCGCTTCAATGCCGATTTCGATCGCCACACCGGCTACCGCACCCACAGCATGCTGTGCATGCCGATCGTCGCCAGGGGCGAGCGCAAGATCGGCGTCATGCAGATCCTCAACCGCAAGGGCGGCGCCTTCGGCAGCGCCGACGAACGTCGCCTGCGGGCATTCTCGGCGCAGGCGGCCGTCGCCATCGAGAATGCGCAACTGTTCGACGAGATCAGCAGCGAACGCAACTACAACGAAGCGATTTTGCACAGCATGAACAATGCCGTGCTGACGCTCGACGCCAGCGGCATATTGAGGAAGGTCAACGAATCGGCACGGCGCATCCTGCGCCTCGGCGACGGGAATCTGATCGGCCACCGGCTGGAAGAGATCTTCGTCGGCCGCAACAACTGGGTGGCGAAGAGCCTGGACAAGGTACAGGCCACGGGCAATACCGACATCACCGTCGATACCGACCTGTTCATCGAAGGCAGCGAGGTGATCTCGGTGAATCTGGCCACGGTGCAGCTGAACAGCCTGCGCAACGAGCCGATCGGCTACATGCTGATGATGGAGGACATCACCCGCGAGAAACGCCTGCGCAACACCATGTCGCGCTACATGAGCAAATCGGTGGTGGACCAGCTTCTGGAAAGCGGTGAAGTGGAGCTCGGCGGCACCGGGCGCGACGTCAGCGTGCTGTTCTCCGACATCCGCGGCTTCACCTCGATCTCGGAGCGCCTGGGCGCCAAGGAAACCGTGGCCCTGCTCAACGAGTATTTCACCGACATGGTGGATATCGTGTTCGCCCACAACGGGGTACTCGACAAATACATCGGCGACATGATCATGGCGGTATTCGGCTCGGTGCTGCAAAGCGCGGAGGACGCAAGCAATGCCGTCCTGGTCGGCAACAGGATGCTGACCGGCCTGCATGAACTAAACCGGCGCCGCGCCGCGCGCGGCGGCGAAGCGATCCGGATCGGGGTCGGCATCAGCACGGGCAACGTCGTCGCCGGAAACATCGGGTCCCTGAAGCGCATGGAGTACACCGTGATCGGCGACCGGGTCAATCTGGCCGAGCGCCTGGAAGGCGCCAACAAGTTCTACGGCACCTCGATCCTGATTTGCGACACCACCTACCTGGCGGTCAAGGACCATGCCCCGGTCCGCGAAATCGACCTGATTCGCGTGCGTGGCAGGGATATGCCGGTTGCCATCTACGAAGCGCTGGGCCACTACTCGGAGGACAGCTTCCCCCGCCGCGAGGAGGCGCTGGCAGCTTTCAGCGAGGGCCTGCTGCGCTACCGTCAGCGCGACTGGGCCGGCGCCGAACATTGCTTCAGCGAAGCCCTGGCTGCCAATCCCCAGGACGGGCCGTCGAAGATCTATTTCGAACGCTGCCGGATCTACCGCAGCACACCACCGCCAACCGCCTGGGACGGCGTGTGGACCATGCCCAACAAATAGCAGTCACAGGCCGGTGACCAAGGTTCGCAGCTCTGGCCCTGCTATGGAACCGCACTAGCCGGACCCGGGCGCACGTGATCCGACGCGGCGGCCCATGGCCAGCACCGTAAACACCGCAAATATCTGTAGCAGCGCAACGCCGGGCAACACGCCGTTGCGACCGCCGGCATCAAGCAGCATGCCGAAGGCCAGCGGCCCCAGCGCGAGGCCGACGTCGAGTCCGGAATAGACGAAGCCATAGACGCGGCCGAATGCCGGCGATTCCTTGCCGCCGGCCAGCGACTCGGTCGCCACGCGACGCACCAGCAGGTCGCGCGAAGGGCCGGCCAGACCGACGCCGACACCGACGCCGACCATCAGCGGAATGACGCTCCACACCGGCGGTAGCCCGCTGGCCAGCACCGCGGCGAAGACGGCGGCGCCGACCAGCGCGGCGCCCACCGTGCGCTCGTGCGCCTGCACGCGCACGGCGACGAAGCCGCCGACCACCATGCCCGCCGCCGAACCGAGCAGATAGCCGGTCAGCGCCGCCACACCCGCCGCTGCCGTCATCCCGTAGATGCCGCCCAGCACCGGCACGGAAAAACTCTGCAGGCCGCCGAAAGCTGCCGTAATCAGCAGGAAGAACATGAAGCTCAGCCAGATCACCGGAGCGCCGAGGAAGCCGAAGGTCGACCCTGTCGCCGTGTCGCCGGCGCCGACTTTTTTCACGTCATCATCAAGCACCGGCCGCGCCATCTGCAGCGCGGCCACGCAGCACAGGGCCACCAGCGCTGCCGCAATCCCGGCACCGCGCCAGCCGGCCCAGGCCAGCGCCATGCCGGAAATCGTCGCACCGAGTGCCCAGCCCAGGTTTCCCGACAGGCCGTGCACGGAAAACGCGTAGCCCAGCCGCTTCGGCGACACCTTCTTGTTCAACAGCGAAAAGTCCGCCGGATGGAACACCGAATTGCCGATGCCGGCCAACGCCACGGCCAGCAGCAGCATCGGATAGTTGGCCGCCGCCGAGAGCGCCAGGCCCGACGCCGCCAGCAGGCTTACCCCGGCCATCAACACGCGGCGCGCGCCGTAGCGGTCGACCACGATCCCGGCAAACGCCTGGCCGACGCCGGAGATGGCGAAGAACACCGTCATGAGGAAACCGGCCTCGGTGTAGCCGAAACCGAAGTCCGGCATCAGCAGCGGAAACAGCGGAGGTAACAAAAGATGAAACAGGTGCGAGGTGGCGTGAGCCATGCCGACCAGCGCAATCACCGCGGCATCGGCACGGACAGGGGTGTGGGCAAGCATCGGCCGATGCTAACCGAAATCCGCGGCTGAAATATCTGCTGACACTCCCTAACAGACG
>JANMTA010000275.1:0-6916 GCA_031389965.1 Betaproteobacteria bacterium | reverse complement strand
CGGGCCGTCGAGCAGGCCGCCGGTGATCTGGCCGCGGTCGGCCATCTTGCACAGCGCCGCGGCGTCGAGCGTGGCCTGCATGGCGATATTGACGGTTTCCACCGCGGCGAGGATCGCCACCTTGGGATCGGCGATCTTCAGTATGTGCGCCAGGTCGATGGCGTTCTGCACGATGTCGACCTTGGCGGCGAGATCGGGCGCGACGTTCACCGCGGCATCGGTGATGAACAGCAGGCGCGGATAAGTCGGCACGTCCATCAGGAAGACATGGCTGATGCGCCGCGCGGTACGTAGCCCCGTGGCCTTGTCGATGACTTCACTCATCAGTTCGTCGGTGTGCAGCGAGCCCTTCATCAGCGCTTCGACCTGGCCTTCGCGCGCCAGCGACACGGCGACTTCGGCAGCGGCATGGCTGTGCGGAACATTGATCAGGGTGCAACCGTAGAGGTCGAGCTGGTTGCCTTCGGCGATCTGGCGGATCTTGTCCTCGGGGCCGACCAGGGTCGGGATGATCAGGCCGCGATCGCGCGCCAGCAGTGCGCCCTTGAGCGATTCGGTATCGCAGGGATGGGCGACCGCCATCGAAATCGGGGTCAGCCCGCGGGTGATTTCCAGCAGGTGCTCGAAGCGCGCCTTGCGGGTTTCGGAGAGCTTGAAATCGGGCAGGCTGGCTTTCAGGCGCTTGATTTTTTCGGTGGGCGCCAACACTTCTGCCGTACCACTGATCACCTTCTGTCCTTCCTGATTGGTGCACAGGCAGTCGAACACCATGTGATGGGTGCGCGGATACTTCTTCTCGCAAGTGACGGTGACGGTCAGCGTGTCGCCGACCCGCACCGGCAGCGAAAAGTGCAGTGTCTGATCCTTGTAGACCGTGCCCGGGCCGGGAAACTGGGTCCCCAGTACATTGGAAATCAATGCACCGCCCCACATGCCGTGGGCGATGACCTCGCGCAGCATCGACGAATGCGCATACTCCGGATCGACGTGAGACGGATTGATGTCGCCAGACATGATGGCGTACATCTGGATGTCTTCCTGGCGCAGCGTGCGCACCAGGCTGGCACTGTCGCCGACGGCGATCTCGTCGAAGGTGCGGTTCTCGATGTATTCGGAGTCGGTGGCTAGAAACTGCTTCATTTGCGTGCTCCCTGAGCTGACAGTCTTATCTTAGCGCGAAATTGCTGCATTGCAATAATCCGATGGAGACTATCCCTCTACCCGGCCGCAGCAAACTGCCTGTCATGGCATACCCGCCGCCACGGACTTACACAAAGCGGCTCAGCGATGTAAGGTAGTCATCGTCGTCACCGACTGGTAGCGGAAGCGGATGGCATTTCGCCATCGGGCCATTCAAATCGGGAGAAGGTTTTGCCCTTGCGCAAGATTCTGCTTGTCATTGTCATCGCCGCGCTCGTCGTGCTGTATTTTGCGCTCGATCTCGGCCGCCATTTCAGCCTCGACGCATTCAAGAGCCAGCAGGCGGCCATCGAGAACTGGCGCGCGGCGCAACCCCTGACCGCCGTGCTGCTGTTCTTCCTCGCCTATGTCGCCGTCACCGGCCTGTCGCTGCCCGGTGCGGCGGTGATGACGCTGGCCGCCGGGGCGATCTTCGGCCTGCTGTGGGGCACCGTGCTGGTTTCCTTCGCCTCGTCGCTCGGTGCCACACTGGCCTTTTTCGCCTCGCGCTTCCTGCTGCGCGACTGGGTGCAGGGGCGCTTCGGCGAGCGCCTGCGCACGATCAACCAGGGCGTCGGCAAGGAGGGCGGCTTCTACTTGTTCACCCTGCGCCTGGTGCCGGTGTTTCCCTTTTTCATGATCAACCTGCTGATGGGCCTCACCCCCATGCGTGCGGCGACCTTCTACTGGGTCAGCCAGGTCGGCATGCTGGCCGGCACGCTGGTGTACGTGAACGCCGGCACGCAGCTGGCCGGCATAGCCAGCCTGCGCGGCATTTTTTCGCCGGGCCTGATCGCCTCGTTTGCCCTGCTCGGCATCTTCCCGCTGATCGCGAAGAAGATCGTGGACACCATCAAGGCACGCAAGGTCTATGCGCACTGGACCCGGCCGCAGCGCTTCAATCGCAACATCATTGTCATCGGCGGTGGCAGCGCCGGCCTGGTCACGGCCTACATCGCCGCTGCGGTCAAGGCGAAAGTCACCCTGATCGAAAAGCACAAGCTCGGCGGCGACTGCCTCAACACCGGCTGCGTGCCCTCCACGGCGCTGATCCGCTCGGCGAAGTTCTTGTCGCACACGCGGCGCGCAGCGGAGTTCGGTTGCCGTAGCGCCAGCGCCGACTTTTCGTTTGCAGAGGTGATGGAGCGGGTGCAAAGGATCGTACGCACCGTCGAGCCGCATGATTCCATCGAGCGTTACACCGGTCTCGGCGTCGACGTGATCGAGGGCAGCGCGAAAATCGTCTCGCCCTGGGAAGTCGAGGTAAGGCGCAACAACGGCGCCACGGAGCGCATGAGCACGCGCAGCATCGTCATCGCCGCCGGTGCGCGGCCCTTCGTGCCGCCGATTCCCGGCATTGAGGAGGTCGGCTACCTGACCTCGGACACGGTCTGGAATCTGCGCGAACTGCCGCAGCGCCTGCTGGTGCTGGGCGGCGGCCCCATCGGCTGCGAACTGACGCAGGCCTTTGCCCGCTTCGGTGCGGGTTTGGGAAACACAGTTACGCAAGTTGAAATGCTGCCGCGGCTGATGATTCGTGAAGACCCGGAAGTCTCGGATCTTGTCGCCCGGCGCTTCCGCGACGAAGGCATCGCCGTGCTGTTGAACCACAAGGCCAAGGCTTTCGTCATCGAAAACGGCGAGAAGATCCTGATCGCGGAGCACGATGATGGCAACGGCAGCCGCGAACTGCGTATCCCCTTCGACGCGGTGCTGGTCGCCGTGGGCCGTGTCGCCAACCTCACCGGCTACGGCCTTGAAGAAGTCGGCGTGGTCACAACCCGCACGGTTGACACCAACGACTTCCTGCAAACCAATTACCCGAACATCTATGCCGCCGGCGACGTCGCCGGCCCCTACCAATTCACCCACACCGCTGCGCACCAGGCCTGGTATGCCGCCGTCAATGCCCTGTTCGATCCCTTCAAGAAGTTCAAGGCCGACTACTCGGTGATTCCCTGGGCGACCTTCGTCGAACCGGAAGTGGCGCGCGTCGGGCTGAATGAGACGGAGGCAAAGGAGAAGGGCATTACGTATGAAGTCAGCCGCTACGACATAGCCGATCTCGACCGGGCGATTGCCGACAGCGAGGCGCACGGCTTCATCAAGGTGCTGACGGTGCCGGGCAAGGACAAGATACTCGGCGTCACCATCGTCGGCGAGCATGCCGGCGACCTGATCGCCGAGTACGTGCTGGCGATGAAGCATGGCATCGGCCTGAACCAGATCCTCGGCACCATCCACATCTACCCGACCATGGCGGAAGCCAACAAGTACGTCGCCGGGGTCTGGAAGAAAGCCCATGCGCCGCAACAACTGTTGGCATGGGTGGCTCGCTTCCACGCCTGGCGGCGGGGTGTCTGATGCAAGCCGTTCCGGTACTTTCGATTGTCCTGCCGGTCTTGAATGAAGCGACGGGCATCGTCGCTGCGCTGGAAGCCCTGGGGCCATTGCGCCGCGGCGGCGCGGAAGTGATCGTGGCCGACGGCGGCAGTGCGGATCGCAGTGCCGAACTGGCCGGATCTCTCGCGGATCAGGTGCTTGACGCCCCCCGCGGGCGTGCCAGCCAGATGAATGCCGGTGCTGCGGCGGCCCGCGGCGGCGTGCTGCTGTTCCTGCATGCGGATACCCGCCTGCCGGAAGGCGCCGACGGGCTCGTGGCGCAGGCCATGGCCACCGGCAGTCACTGGGGGCGCTTTGATGTGCGGATCGAAGGCCGGTCGATTTGGCTGCCGCTGGTGGCCGCGCTGATGAACCGGCGCTCGCGCCTGACGGGCATTGCCACCGGCGATCAGGCCATGTTTGTTTCGCGTGCGGCTTTCGATGCGGTCGGCGGTTTTCCGGATATTCCGCTGATGGAGGATATCGAGTTATCCGGCCGGCTGCTGCAGACCGGTCGTCCGGCCTGCCTGCCTGCACGGGTGACGACTTCGGGGCGACGCTGGGAGGCACACGGCGTGTGGCGCACGATTCTGCGCATGTGGTGGCTGCGCCTGCGCTATGCGCTTGGCGCCGATCCGCGGCGCCTGGCACTGGAATATGGCTATGCCCCCCGTGAATCCTGAACCATCGGCACCGGTCGGCGTGGCTATCCTGGCGCGCTCGCCGGTTCCGGGCCAGGTCAAGACGCGGCTGATTCCCCTGCTCGGCGATGAAGGCGCAGCCAGCCTGCAAGCCTGGATGCTGCAGCGGACCGTGGTCATGGCGCTCGAGGCCGATGTCGGTCCCGTCACTCTCTGGTGCGAAGGAGACTCCGGGCATCGCGACTTCATCCGCTGTCGCGAGCTTGGCCCCTTAAACACCTTAAACATCCGGTCACAAGTCGCGGGCGACCTGGGCCAGCGCATGCTGGCGGCGGTGCGGGAATCGCCGGCCGCCGCGGGAACGCTGGTGATCGGGACCGATTGCCCGGCGCTGAACGCCGCGCATTTGCGCGAGGCGGCCCGGTACATGCAAGATCACGATGCAGTTTTTATCCCCGTCGAAGACGGCGGCTATGTTCTGATCGGCATGAAAACGCCGTCAGCCCGAGCTTTTGCCGGCATCGACTGGGGCAGCCCGCAGGTCATGGCGCAGACCCGGCAATGCCTTGCCGCGATGGGCTGGCGCTGGGCCGAGCTGGCGAAGCTGTGGGATGTCGATCGGCCGGAGGATGTCGAACGCCTCGCCGCCATGTTTCCGGAGGTCGGGGAGATACTGGGTCGTAACCAGGTCGGCGCGTGAAGCGATGAGCGTTCGCCGCGCTATTTGTCGTGCTGTCGATACACCAGGGTGGCCAGGCGCAGCATGTCCTCGCGCCCGGTGTTGCCTGACAGCGCGTAGCCGAAGCGGCTGTCGGTCCAGTAGAAGACGTCGACGTTGTTCTCTCGTGCGTAGCGGAAGCTGGTCTCGCCACCTTTGGGTGCAGCGGGGCGAACATACAGCGTCAGGCGGTTGCGCTCGGCATTCTCGTACATGAACTGCGCCACTTCGCCGCTGTCACCGGGCAACAGCCGTCCGCCGACCAGCCGGTAACCGGTTTCCTCCAGTTGCGGCGGCTTCAGCGGCGCACCGAGGCGCTTGGACAGCCAGGCGACCAGATGGGCTTCCTGATCGGCGCCGACTTCGACCGGGTGGCGGACTTCGGGGACGAATACCGCGTGGGCGACCGCCGCCTGGCGCGGCAGCGAGCTCAGCGCCACGGCGGTACCCGCGCCGCGCAGCGTTTCGCCGCGCAGGAAAAAGCCGATGGCGGCGCCGAACAGCAGCCAGGCGACGGCGGCCAGCTTCTGCGCATCCAGCCAGCGCTGCGAATTGGCCGCCGGAATCAGCCGCGCCGGGACGGGCTCGTCGAGCACGCGGTCATAGGCACGATGCAGGCCGGCGGCCTGGGCGCGCCATGCCTCGATCTGCGCGCGGGTTTCAGGATGGCCGGCGAGCCAGGTTTCGACCTGCATCAGGCGTGCCGGGTCGAGCTGGCCGTCGGCGTAGGCGTGCAGGTCGTCTTCGGAAATCGGGGCATTCATGTGCTCACCACTTTCAATTGCGCTGCCGTTTCTCCTGCCAGGAGCGCCTTGAGCCGTGTGCGTGCGCGTGACAGGCGGGACATCACCGTGCCCTGCGGAATCTTCAGGGCGCGGGCGACTCCGGCGTAACTCAGTTCCTCGAGACCGACCAGCAACAGCACTTCGCGCTGGTCCGCCGGCAACAGCGCCAGGGCGCGTTCGAGATCGCGCAATTCCAGCGCATCCGCCTGGCTGGCGCGCTGCACCGGCAGCGGCAGATCGTCGTCGTCGCAGAAGTCGACGCGGTGATCGCGGCGGCGGCCATCGACGTGAAGGTTATGCATGATGGAGAACAGCCAGGGCCGCAAGTCGCGCTCGCGTTGCCACAATCGCCACTTTTCCAGCGCCCGCTGCAAGGTTTCCTGCACCAGGTCGTCGGCGGTGTCGGCACTCCCCGTCAGCGCCCGCGCGTAGCGGCGCAGACGGGGAATTTCGGCAACGATGGCGTCGCGGCTGCTCACTTAACGCTCATGGCAGCGAGAGCCACCTGCTGATGATGAAACACGCGAAAGGCGAATTGAAGGCCCGCCCCTCCAATCCGCTTCGCGGCCCACGGCTGGCTTTGCACAGCCAGTCGGCTGCGGCGGCGCAGCGCAGGCGCTGCGAAACCCCACCTCGCCCCCTCGCGGGGAGGCTATCAATCGGCTCGCTGCGCTCGAACCTGACCCAGTGCGCTTGGCGATATATTTCACGTTAGCGCCCCGTGGCCAGTCGCGACGCCATCGTTGCCGAAATCCCCCGTCTGCGCCGCTACGCGCGGGCGCTGACGGGGCGCGCCGATGCCGCCGACGACCTGGTGCAGGACACCTTGCAGCGGGCGCTGGAAAAGTGGCGCCTCTGGCAACGCGAACGCGACCTGCGGCCCTGGCTGTTTTCCATAATGCACAACCTCCATGTGGATGGCCGGCGTCGTGATCGACACATAGACTTCCGCGATGATGATGACCTGCCGCTGTCAAGCCAACGCGCCGATCAGACGGACGCGCTGGAACTGCGTGATCTCGAGCGCATGTTGGCGCTGCTGCCGCTGGACCAGCGCGAAGTCCTGCTGCTGGTTGGTCTGGAGGAACTGAGCTACGCCGAAGTCGCCCGCGCGCTGAAGATTCCGCAAGGCACGGTGATGTCCCGCCTGTCACGTGCGCGCACCCGCCTCAAGGCACTCCTGGCCGGCGAAACCGCACCGCAGCTGAGAG
>JANMTA010000230.1:0-1880 GCA_031389965.1 Betaproteobacteria bacterium | reverse complement strand
CGCGCGCACCAAGGGCATCAAGTCCGCCGTCGCCGGCCAGGCCGACATCCTGCTGGTGCCCGACATCGAATCCGGCAACATGCTGGCCAAGCAGCTCGAATACCTGGCCGATGCGCTGACTTCGGGCATCGTCCTCGGCGCGCGGGTGCCAATCGTCCTGACCAGCCGCGCCGATTCGGCCGAAACGCGCACCGCCTCGACCGCCGTGGCGATGGTCATGGCTCATGCCAAGCGCAAGAAGGTCTGAGCACGCCCATGGCTGACGCCGTCCTCACCCTCAACGCAGGCTCGTCGTCGATCAAGTTCGCGCTTTTCGCGCATGGCGCGACGATTCCGCAACAGCCTGAACTGGTCGGCCAGATCGATGGCATCGGCGCCGGCGGCGGACAATGCGCCCACCTCAAGGCCCAGGATGCGCACGGGCAGCCACTGGACGACTGCGATCTGGAACTTGGCGACCCCGCGGAAACTCCGCACAAGAAGGCCCTGAGCTTCCTGGTGGACTGGCTGCAGCGGCACCAAGCCGGCTGGCATATTGCCGGCGTCGGCCATCGCATCGTGCATGGCGCGGAAAAGTTCTCGCAGCCGGTCGTGCTTGACAGCGCCATGATCGACACCCTGCGCGGCTTCACGCCGTTGGCGCCGCTGCACCAACCACACAACATGGCCGGCGTCGATGCCCTGACCGCGGCTTTGCCCGGCATACCGCAGATCGCCTGCTTCGACACGGCGTTTCACCGCAGCCAGCCCGACGTGGCGCAACTCTTCGCCCTGCCCCGCGCCATCACGGCGCAAGGCGTGCGCCGCTACGGCTTTCACGGCCTGTCTTACGAATACATTGCCGAGGTGCTGCCGCAGCATCTCGCCGATGGCCGTGCGAATGCTCGTGTGATTGTCGCCCACCTGGGCAATGGCGCCTCGATGTGCAGCATGAAGGATCTGAAGAGCCAGGCTTCGACCATGGGCTTCACCGCCGTCGATGGCCTGATGATGGGCACCCGCACCGGCAGCCTCGATCCCGGCGTGCTGCTCTACCTGATGGACTACCGGAAGATGGACAGCAAGGCCCTGACCCGCCTGCTCTACAAGGAATCCGGCCTGCTTGGCGTGTCCGGCATCAGCGGCGACATGCGCGTGCTGCTGGAATCGAAGGCGCCCGAAGCGCGCGAGGCCATCGATCTGTTCTGCTATCGCATCGTGCGCGAAATCGGCTCGCTCGCGGCCGCCCTGGGCGGGCTCGATGCGCTGGTAGTCACCGGCGGCATCGGCGAGCATGGCGCCCCGGTGCGCGAACAGGTATGCGCCCAGCTTGGCTGGCTCGGATTGACCCTGAATTCCGCCGCCAATGCCGCCAACACGACAAGAATCTCGGCCACCGACAGCCGGATTGACGTCTGTGTCATACCCACCAATGAAGAGTGGATTATTGCGCGGCACACCGCGCAGCTCATCGGCTGAGCGGGCACTTTCGCGCTTTTCGAGGCCTGACGGGTCTGTCAACCCCTATGCTTGGACCCGCGCAAAAGCCCAAGCAATAAGCGGCCCAATCCGGCCTAAAGGCAAGTCTTGAAAAGCGGCGCCATCCTGCTGTTTTTCTTCCCATTTCAGTTCGTAAAAACATACTATATCTAGTAGGGCGTACCCAAGGCTCGCACTAGGCATTTTTCTAATTTATTGTTTTTATTGATTAAAAAATTTTCTGCTTTTCACGAACGAGAGCTGGAGTTATGCTTCGGCGCTCACTGGAACCTTAATCGGAACTGTCCTGCGGAAGAGACCATGACTACGACAAATAATAATACTGAGGAAACAACAAGCTACGAGCACACAGGACAGATGGATCTGCCCTTGCCGCAAGAGATATCGGGCGAAGTCCTGAT
>JANMTA010000188.1:0-2201 GCA_031389965.1 Betaproteobacteria bacterium | reverse complement strand
GGTCAGCGCATCGCGCAGCGCGCCGCGTTCGGCGTGGCCCTGGCGGCGCGCATCCGTGAGCGCCGCAAAATGGTGCCGGTTGAGCGCCGCCTTGGTCAGCGGCAAGGCCAGCCAGATCAGCGCATTGAACAAGTCATGCCGATTGCCGGGACGGGTCGCGATCTCGCCGGCAAGAAAAGCGCGCTCCTCGTATCCGTCGGCGCTACCGAAAGGTTCGACAAAGCGCAAAGCGACGCCGCCGCCGGTCACCAGCCCGCGCTCGCGGGCCATGGCATTGAGTCGGGGCAGATCCGGCGTTCCGCCCGCGAACCACGGCTGCAGAAACGCCGACAGCGGATGGGGTCCTGCGCCGTCCGGATTCACGGCCCGACGCGGCGCATCAGGCCAGGCGCCAGGCCACCGATTCGCCCGCACGCAGCGGCACCAGGCGGTCGCTGTCCGTATAGTCGAGACTCGCCGGCACCGCCATAGGCTCGCGTCGCAGCGTGATCTTTTCGGTATTACGCGGCAGCCCGTAGTAATCAGGGCCATAAAAACTGGCGAAGGCTTCGAGATTGTCCAGCGCCCCGGCCGCCTCGAAGGCTTCGGCATACAGCTCGATGCCGGCATTGGCGGTGTAGCAGCCGGCGCAGCCGCAGGCCGCCTCCTTGGTGCTTTGCCCGTGCGGCGCCGAATCGGTGCCGAGGAAGAACTTCGGGTTGCCCGAAATTGCCGCGGCGACCAATGCCTTCCGGTGGCTCTCACGCTTCAACACCGGCAGGCAGTAGTGGTGCGGACGGATGCCGCCGGCGAAGATGGCATTGCGGTTGAGCAGCAGGTGATGTGCCGTCAGCGTCCCCGCCACGTTGGCGCCGCTGCCACGCACGAAATCGACGCCATCGCACGTCGTGATGTGTTCCAGCACCACTTTCAATGCCGGGAAATCGCGCAGCAGCGGATGCAGCACGGTATCGATGAACACCGCCTCGCGATCGAAGATGTCCACCGCCGGGTCGGTGACCTCGCCATGCAACAGCAGCGGCACGCCGAGTTGTTCCATGCACGCCAGAGTCGCCGCGCATTTCTTCAGGTTGGTGACGCCGGCATCCGAGTTCGTTGTGGCACCGGCCGGGTAGAACTTGATCGCATGGACGAAGCCGCTGGCCTTCACTGCTTCGATTTCCGCCGCAGGCATGTTGTCGGTCAGATACAGGGTCATCAAGGGCGTGAAACTCATCCCGGCCGGCAGCGCTGCGAGTATCCGGTCGCGGTACGCCGCAGCCAGCGCCACCGTGGTCACCGGCGGCTTCAGGTTGGGCATGACGATGGCACGGGCGAAACGCCGCGCGGTATCGGGCAGCACGGCCGCCAGTGCGGCGCCGTCGCGCAGGTGCAAATGCCAGTCGTCGGGGCGGACGATGGTGAGTGTCTGGGTCAGAGTCTGCATGTGCGGATTATAAAGGCTGGGCCTTCAGCTCCAGTGCGCGGGCATACAGTGCGTTCTTCGGCTGGCCGGTGATTTCCGCCGCGAGCTTGGCCGCCTGCTTGACCGGCAGTCCGGCCAGCAAGGCCACCAGCACGCGCTCGGTCTCGGCGTCCATGCCCTCCTCGCGCGGCGGTGGCGCCGCGACCACCAGGACGAACTCGCCGCGCTGATGGTTGGTATCGGCCGCAAGCCAGGCCGGGGCGTCCGCCAGCGGCATGCGCGCTATCTGCTCGAACAGTTTGGTCAGTTCCCGCGCGATGACGATCTCGCGCTGGGGCTCCAGCAGTGCCACCAGGTCGGCAACGGTTTCCAGCACCCGATGCGGCGCCTCGTAGAACACCAGCGCCGCGTCGATGCTTGCCAGCTCCTGAATCGCCGTCCTGCGGGCGCCGACTTTCGCCGGCAGAAAGCCGACGAACAGAAAGCGCGGATCGGCCAGGCCGGCCGCCGACAGCGCTGCAATCGCCGCATTCGGCCCCGGCAGCGGGATCACGCGGAAGCCGGCGGCGCGCACTGCCGCGACCGTGCGTGCGCCGGGATCGGAGACGCCCGGCGTGCCGGCGTCCGACACCAGCGCGACGCACTTGCCTTCGCCGAGCAGGCGGATCAGCTTGTCGGCGGCCTGGTTCTCGTTGTGCTGATGCAGCGCCAGCGTGGGCACCTTGATGCCGTGGTGATCGAGCAGGTGGCGCGCATGACGGGTGTCCTCGCAGGCCACCAGGTCGACGCCGCGCAG
>JANMTA010000171.1:0-3501 GCA_031389965.1 Betaproteobacteria bacterium | reverse complement strand
AGCGCGCACTCGACGATCTTCGGCTGCAGCACGCGCAGGATGTCGTGCGGATGGACGCCGACCAGGTAGCCGCGGCGACCGCCGTTGATGTAGATCAGCGGCAGCTCGAGGATGGATTTTTCCAGATGCACCGGCAGCACTTTCCTGGTGCCGAAGGGCGAGCAGCCGCCGACCAGGTAGCCGGTGTGGCGCAAGGCATCCTCGGGCTTGCAGGGGCCGACCTTCTTGACGCCGATCTGGCGCGCCAGTTCCTTGGTGGAGACCTTGCGATCACCATGCATCAGCACGATCAGCGGCTTGGCATTCTCATCTTCCATCACCAGCGTCTTGACCACCGCGTGCTCGGCAACGTTGAGCTCGCGCGCCGACACCTGCGTGCCGCCATGTTCCTCGTATTCGTAGAGATGGTTGGAATGGGCGATGCCGTACTTGCGCAGGAACAGGGTCGCCGCGGTTTCGGGGGCCGAATTGGTATCTGGTCTCATGTTAGCGATTTTACCCCTCGTCGCGGCGTAAGGAATCCGCCGCCGCCGCGACCAAGGCAAGGAGCATCCCGCTCGATTTTCCAGGAGCCGCGTCATGAAGACCACGCTATCTGCTGCGTTGCTGCTGGCCTGCCTCGGACCCGCTGCCGCTACGCCTGCCGCGGCGGCGCCGGTCTGCGTTGCCAAGAGCGGCGAACAGCGTGCCGTGCTGCTCGAGCTTTACACTTCAGAAGGCTGCGACAGTTGCCCTCCGGCCGACCGACGGCTGTCGCAGTGGAAGACGCAGGCCGGGTTCGCCGGGCGCCTGGTGCCGCTGGCCTTCCATGTCGATTACTGGGACCGCCTGGGCTGGACCGACCGCTTTGCCAGTCCGCAATACACGCAGCGCCAGTACGCGATGGCCGGCCTGGCCCGCTCGCGCTCGGTCTATACGCCGCAATTCCTCAGGAACGGCCGCGATTGGCGCAGTGCCGGCGGCCCGCTCGACGGTGGGGGCGAACTGCCTGCCGGAGCCGCCATCGCGCTCGAACTGGATGCCGCGCGCGGCGGGCAACTGGAGGTAAGCGGCACGATCACCGCGACGAAGCCGGGCAGCGAGGTCTGGCTCGCGCTGTACGAAAACAATCTGGAGTCGCAGGTACGCACCGGAGAAAACAGCGGCAAGACCCTGCGCCACGACTATGTGGTGCGCCGCATGATCGGCCCGCTGGCGCCAAGCCAGGAGGGCCGCTTGTCCCTGCGTCAGCAGATTGCGCTGGATGCCGGCTGGAAGCGTGCCGACCTGGGCGTGGTGGTCTTCGTGCAGGACAAGGCCAGCGGCGAGATCCTGCAGGCCTTGCAGCGACACGCCTGCCCGGTTTGAGACAGCTCAGCCGCGCGGGTGATGGAGGCGGTGCAATTGCTTCAGACGTTCGCGGGCGACATGGGTGTACACCTGCGTCGTCGAGATGTCGGCGTGGCCGAGCAGCAGTTGCACCACGCGCAGGTCGGCGCCGTGGTTCAGGAGATGCGTGGCGAAGGCGTGGCGCAGCACATGCGGCGAGATGCGTTCCTGCGGGATGCCGACCCGCAGCGCGTACTTTTTTATCAGGCTCCAGAACATCTGCCGCGTCATGCCGGCGCCGCGCGTGGTGACGAAGATCGCATCGGACACGTGCTGCTTCAGCAACTCGCCGCGCGCACCCGAAATGTAGCGTCGCAGCCAGTCGGCGGCGACCTCGCCCAGCGGCACCAGCCTTTCCTTGGAACCCTTGCCCATCACGCGCACCACGTTGTCGTTGAGGCTCAGCTCGAACAGGCGGATGCCGACCAGCTCCGACACGCGCAGGCCGGTGGCATACAGCAGTTCGAGCATGGCGCGGTCGCGCAAGCCCAGCGGGGTATCGACGTGCGGCGCATCGAGCAGGTCTTCCACCTGTTTTTCCGATAGCGTCTTTGGAAAGCGCTGGATGGTCGGCGGCTTGTCGATGTTGAGCAGCGGATCGGCCTGTAGCCGGCCCTGGTCGAGCAGCCAGCGGTAGCAACGGCGCAAGGTCGCCATCAGGCGCCGCTGGCTGGTGGTCTTGATGCCGCCGGGGCGTGCATGCAGATGGGCCAGGTAGGCATTGATCGCCGTCTCGTCGGCGCCGACTATCGCCGGCCCGCGAAGCGGAGTTCCCGGCGCGCAGAGCGACGAGCCAGAATCGCTTTCCAGCCAGTTGGCGAACAGTGCAAGGTCGCTGCGATAGGCGCCCAGCGTGTTCTTCGACAAGCCATCGGCGAGCCACAGGGCGTCGATGAAGTCGTCGATCAGCGTGGCATCAGAGCTTTGCATTCTCGTGGCGCAGCAGCCAGCGCTTGACGTCGAGCAGGAAGCCGCCGGAATTTCGCGCGAAGCCGCCCAGGCCGTGATTCGCGGCGACGACGCGATGGCAGGGCACGACGATGGGATAGGGGTTGGCGCCGCAGGCGTTGCCCACTGCGCGCGGGCCGCTGCGGATGGCCGCCGCGACTTCGCCGTAGCTCAGTGTCTGCCCGGACGGAATGGCGGAAATCCGCTGCCAGACGCGGCGCTGGAAATGCGTGCCGGCCGGCGCCAGCGGCAGGCCGAATTCGAAACGCGGATCCTTCAGCCAGGCGCGCAACTGGCGTACGGCTTCCTGCGCCAGCGGCCTGGTCGGCGGGATTTCCGGCTGCGCTTCGAGGTAGCTGATGCCGGTGATTTCGTCGGCATTGCATTCGATGCCGATGCTGAAAGTCGGCGTCGGCAACACGGCGGCGTAAGGCGACTTGGTCATGGGGCTCTCCGGGCGGCGGGTGAAGGTGGAATTGTCGATCCGACGGCGCGCGCTCGCAAGTGGCGGATCAGTGCCGCAGCTTTTGCATCAGCACCACGGCGGCGATCAGTCCGATTCCCAGCCCATCGGCCACCGGATGCGGATAGACCAGGGCCACGCCGGCGACGATCAGCATCAGGCGCTCCAGGAGCAGGGTCTGCTTCAGGAACCAGCCCTGGGCGCCGCCGGCCAGGGCGACGATGCCGATCATGGCGGTGCCGCTGGAGATGGCGATGTCCTGCCAGCTGCCCTTGAGCAGGATGCCCTGACCGGCCGGGTCGAGCACGAACATGAAGGGCACGAGGAAGGCCGGCAGGGTGTATTTCCATGCCTGCAGCGTTGTTCGGTAGGGGTCGCCGCCGGTGATGGCGGCGGCGGCGAAAGGCGACAGTGCCGTGGGTGGCGAAACTTCCGAGAGCACGGCGTAGTAGAAGATGAACATGTGCGCGGCGTAGTCGGGCACGCCGAGCTTGATCATGGCCGGCGCGGCGATCACCGCGCAGATGATGTAGCTGGCGGTGACCGGCACCGCGAGGCCGACCACCCACACCACCAGCGAAGTGAATATCGCGGTCAGCAGCAGGCTGTTGCCCGCGTAGGAAATCACGATGTCGCTGAACTTGAGTCCGAGCCCGGTCAGGGTCACCACGCCGACGATGATGCCGGCGGCGGCGCAGGTGGCGGCGACGTTGAGCACGCTG
>JANMTA010000129.1:0-1646 GCA_031389965.1 Betaproteobacteria bacterium | reverse complement strand
ACACCCTGGCGCGCCAACAGCTCGAGCTGTTCCAGCGGCAGCACGGCGGCCGGCTGCGGCAGGCGCGCCTCAAGCTGTTCGGCGCTGATGCGTTCGATCTTCGGCGGCTCGACCGGCGTGCCGGCGCAGCCTTGAAGCAGCATGGCCAAAGCGACAGCAGGCAGAAAGTGGCGAAAGGAAGTCATTGAATGGGCTTGAGCGAAGTTGGTTGACGCCATGCATCAATGATAGGCGACACCGCAGCTCCGCGATAGGAGGCGCACAAGGAAGGCAGCGCAAGGAAGGCAGCGCGACGCCGCCCTCCTGTTAACCTTGCATTTATGGTAACAATACTCCATGATTGCAATGATGATTTCACGCTCGCTTGCCCCGTCGCTGACCGAAGCTCTGGCCCACTCGCCCGCCGTGGCGCTGCTCGGCCCGCGCCAGGCGGGCAAGACGACGCTGGCCCTGGCGGTGGCAAAGGCCGCCGGACGGCCTTCCCTGTACCTCGATCTCGAATCCGAACAGGACCACGCCAAGCTGGCGCAGGCGGAGCTTTACCTCGCCGATCACGCCGACGAACTGGTCATCCTCGACGAAGTGCACCGCGCCCCCGGCCTGTTTCCGGTGCTGCGCGGCCTGATCGACAAGGGCCGTCGCGCGGGGAAAAAAAACGGGCGCTTCCTGCTGCTCGGATCGGCCTCGCTCGACCTGCTCAAGCAGTCCGGCGAAACGCTGGCCGGACGCATCGCCTACCTCGAACTGGCGCCCTTCAACCTGCTCGAAACCCGCCACCTGCCAAGCGACCAGCTCTGGCTGCGCGGCGGCTTTCCGGAAAGCCTGCTGGCACCAAGCACCGCCCAAAGCCTGCGCTGGCGCAAGGATTTCATCCGCAGTTACCTGGAACGCGACATCCCGCAGTTCGGCCCGCGCATCGCCGCCGAAACCCTGCGCCGCTTCTGGAGCATGCTGGCCCACCATCAGGGCGGCTTGCTGAATACCGCGCAATTCGCCCGCAACCTCGGCGTCGATGCCAAGACCGCGGCCGCCTACCTCGATCTGCTGGTCGACCTGCTGCTGGTGCGCCGCCTGCCGCCGTGGCATGCCAACCTCGGCAAGCGCCTGGTCAAATCGCCCAAGGTGTATGTGCGCGACAGCGGCCTGGTCCATGCCCTGCTCGGCATCCCCGACAAGGAAGCCCTGCTCTCGCACCCGGTGGTCGGCCAAAGCTGGGAATGCTTCGTCATCGAGAACCTGCTCGCCTGCGCGCCGGAAGGCGTGCAGGGCCACTTCTACCGCAGCAGCAGCGGCGCCGAAATCGACCTCCTGCTGGCCTGGCCGAACGGTGACCTGTGGGCCGTCGAAATCAAGCGCAGCCTTGCGCCCAAGCTGGAACGCGGCTTCCATGCGGCATGTGCAGACCTGAACCCGGTGCGCAAGCTGGTGATCTATCCCGGTGCGGAAACCTACCGCCTCGCGCCGGACATCGAGGTAATGAACCCCGTCAGCGCCGCGCAGTTGGTGGCCGGGAAGTAAGCGGTTGAAAGTTCCCGAAGGGACGCAGCGCGCTGGCGCTGATGAAGCCCCTGCGCAGCAAGGCGGTCGAGCAAAGTACGCTCTGATGATGCCCCTGCGCAGCCGGGCGGTCGAGCAAAGTACGCTCT
>JANMTA010000158.1:0-2467 GCA_031389965.1 Betaproteobacteria bacterium | reverse complement strand
CGGGATCACCAGCAGCAGCGCCCAGCCGAACATCTGCAGCCACAGCGGAATGACCGGAGAGATCAGCCACAGTGCGGTGGCCAGCATGACCACGCCGAAGAACTTATTGACGCCTTCCATCCATGGCCCGGATTTCGGCAGTAGCGAGCGCGAGAAGGCACCCACCAGCAATAGCGGCGCCCCCATGCCGAGCGACATGACGAACAGCGCGCTTCCCCCCAGCACGGCATCGCCGGTTTGGGCGATGTACAGCAGCGCACCGGCCAGCGGTGCGGCAACGCAGGGGCCGACGATCAAGGCCGAAAGCGCACCCATCAGTGCGATGGCGGGCAGCGAACCGCCCTGCCGGTTGGCGGTGTCGGACACACGGCTTTGCAGTGCCGCCGGCATTTGCAATTCATAAAAGCCGAACATCGAAAGCGACAGCACGACGAAGACCAGCGCGAAGCCGCCCAGCACCCAGGCGTTCTGCAGCGCGGCGGAGAGCAAGGTGCCGGAAAGCCCGGCGGCGATCCCCACCGCGGCGTAGGTCACGGCCATGCCCAGCACGTAGGCCAGCGAGAGGATGAAGGCGCGCAGATGGGTCACCGCGTGACCGTGATTGACGATAATGCCGGAGAGGATCGGGATCATCGGAAACACGCAGGGCGTCAAGGACAGCAGCAGGCCGAAGCCGAAGAAGCTGAGCAGGATCAGGCCCAGGTTGTCGCCCTTGAACAGGCCGGCGATGCGCGAACTTTCGTCGGCCGCTGCCGGTGCGGAAGCCGAAAAAGTCGGCGCTGGCGACACGGCGGCGGATGGGCTGGCGGCGCCCGCCATGCTCAGCTGGGCTTCCTGGTTGATCGGCGGGTAGCAGATGCCGCCGTCCCAGCAGCCCTGCGAGATGGCCTTCAAGGTCACCGGCCCGGCTGCCTCGACCGGCAGCAGGATCTTCACTTCCTTGCGATAGACCTCGACCTTGCCGAAGATATCGTCCTTTTGCATCTTGCCGGGCGGCAGCTTCGGCGTGCCGAGCGTGCCGCCTTCCAGGGTGAACTTGAACTTGTCGCGGTACATGTAGTACTGGTCGGTGATCTGCCAGCGGGCTTCGATGGTCCTGGCATCGATCACGCGCGCCGAGAAACGATAAGCCTGCTCGGGCGGCAGGGGTTCTTCGGCCCGGGCCAGGCCGGTGAGGGCGAACAGCAACAGGACCAGAATGCGGATCAGCATGGGGCGGTGTTCCCGTCAGCGGGTTCGGCAAGGGTTTCGGCGCGAGTTTCGGCGCGGGTTTCGGCGCGGGTTTCGGTCACTACCCAGTCGAGGTATTCGGGCAGGCCATGGGCAATTGGGACCGCGATGATCTCGGGAAGTTCATAGGGGTGAGCGGCGCGGATTGCCGCTTCCAGCGCCGCGTAGCAAGCTGCCGTGGTCTTGATCAGCAAGGGGATTTCCTGCGCGCTTTCGAGTTCGCCCTGCCAGCGATACACCGAACGGCAGGGCGCCAGCACGTTCACGCAGGCCGCCAGGCGTTCGCTCACCAGCATCGTCGCCAGTGCTTGCGCACTGGCCTCGTCGGGCAGGTTGGTCAAAATCAGCAGGGTTTGGCAGCGGGTTTGACATATTTCCATCGCGCTATTCTACCTTCGGCCCGTGCCAGGTCTGGGTTAGCCTGTCGCACCCGGACGCTTGAACTCCGGTCCGCAACCAGGAGCACAGGCTTGAGCAAACTATTGACCGACTTGATGGCAGCCGAGCGCAGGCGTCGCCAGCTTGCCATCAGCCGCAGCACCAAGGAGGCACCTGCAAAAGCGGGCGATGCCGCGTTTGCCGCTGATGACGCCTTGCGTGCGCGAATCGAAGCGGAGCACCTTGCCGCGGCGAAGGCCGATCCGTGGAAACGCGTCGTCCTCGACAGAACCGCTTCACGGGCAAACCCGCTTGCTGCCGAAAATGCAGGCGAACAGCATGCTGCGGATCAGGCTACCGTTGCCGTGCTTGCCCGCGCCGCGGCGGCGGCAGAGACGGCCTCTGCACAACGCGGCCCGCAGCGAAACTGGCGGAGTTTGTTTGCCGCCACGGCCCTGGCCTTGATGGGGGGGCATCGGCGCCGGGCTCTGGCTGGGTAAGCCGCCCGCCGTCCCCGTGCGTCCGTGGGCGGAAGATCAGGGCGTGTTGCGCCTGCGGCTTGACGACAGGCTGACGAACCCTCCCCTGCAGGAGAATCGCGCCATTCCGCCTGATCGTACGCAATGAAAGAGGTCTGCCGCCGGTCAATTCCGGACGGAATCGCCGCCGGCCGGGCGTGGCGTTTCGGCGACGGATTCACGGGTTTGGTGCCTGCATTGGCCATATCGGCGTTGCTGCCAGACAGAAACTCTGATAGCGTTCCGCGAGGAAGCGGAATAAGCTTTAAGATGTTATTTATTTGTCATTGATTTTATTGGGGATTTTATATGACGAAAGCGCTAGCCAACTTGTTGGCCGC
>JANMTA010000128.1:0-9625 GCA_031389965.1 Betaproteobacteria bacterium | reverse complement strand
CTCGGACGCGCGCGCCCTGGCGATAATAGTCAGATCCGGCGGCGCCGCGCCGAACCAGGCTTTGGCCTCGGCACGCTGCATGGCGATCTTCATCGGCTCACCGACTTTCTCGGCGGTGAACAGCAGGCTGTCCTTGATCTGCGCGTCGCTGAGGCCGATGTCGGCAAGCCGGTTGTAGCGCATGTAGGACGCGGAATGGCAGTTCAGGCAGTAATTGACGAAGATCTTGGCGCCGTTTTGCAGGGCGGCCATGTCAGTGGCCTTGTCCGGGGCACTGTCGAGATGAAGTGTGGCGCCGGCGAACGCCAAGACCGGCGCAAACAGGATTGCGGTAAGGAATTTCTTCATTTCATCGTCACCCGGTCCGGTTCCGGCTTGCAGCGATCCAGCGAGGACCAGATCGGCATGGTCAGGAAAAACAGGAAGTAATACACACTGAGCAGCTGTGCGATCGGCGCGCCGGGGATGAAGCCGAAGAACTTGTAGGCCGGGTCCTTGGTGCCGAGGAAGCCGAGGATGAAGAAGCCAACCACCCAGATCGAAAGCAGCCACTTGGTGATCGGGCCGCGATAGCGGATCGACTTCACCGGGCTGCGGTCCAGCCAGGGCAGGAAGGCGAAAATCAGGGTGCCGGCGCCCATCGCCACCACGCCCCAGAACTTGGCATCGATGCCGAGCAGCGGATAGGTGACCGCGCGCAGCAACGAGTAATAGGGCGTGAAGTACCACACCGGCGCGATGTGCGACGGCGTCACCAGCGGGTCGGCCGGGAAGAAATTGTTGTACTCGAGGAAATAGCCGCCGCCCTCGGGCATGAAGAAAACGATGATCGAGAACACGAAGAGGAACACCACGACGCCGGCAATGTCCTTCACCGAGTAGTAGGGATGGAAGGGAATGCCGTCCAGCGGAATTCCATTGGCATCCTTCTTCTTCTTGATCTCGATGCCGTCCGGGTTGTTGGAACCGACTTCGTGCAGCGCGATGATGTGCGCCCCGACCAGGCCCAGCAACACCAGCGGCATGGCGATGACATGGAAGGCGAAGAAGCGGTTCAGCGTCGCGTCGCCGACGACGTAATCGCCGCGCAGCCAGATTGAAAGGTCGTTACCGATCAGCGGAATCGCGGAGAACAGATTGACGATGACCTGCGCGCCCCAGAAGGACATCTGGCCCCAGGGCAACAGGTAGCCGAAGAAGGCCTCGCCCATCAGGCAGAGGAAGATGCCGATGCCGAACAGCCAGATCAGCTCGCGCGGTTTGCGGTAGGAACCATAGAGCAGGCCGCGGAACATGTGCAGATAGACGACGAGGAAGAAGGCCGAGGCGCCGGTCGAATGCATGTAGCGGATCAGCCAGCCCCAGGGCACGTCGCGCATGATGTACTCGACGCTGGCGAATGCCACGGGCACGCCCGAGGCATTCAGCGAGGCGTCCGGCTTGTAGTGCATGGTGAGGAAGATGCCGGTGACGATCTGGATGACCAGCACCAGCATCGCCAGCGAACCGAAGAAGTACCAGAAGTTGAAGTTCTTCGGTGCGTAATATTCGGAAAGATGGGCCTTCCAGTTGGATGTGAGCGGAAAGCGCTCATCGACCCAGTTCAGCGTCCCCTGCAATATGGCGTTCACTTTGCTCATCGCATCAGGCCTTCTTGTCTTCGCCAATCACGATCTTGGCGTCGCCGAGATACATGTGCGGTGGGATTTCGAGGTTGTCCGGCGCCGGCTTGCTCTTGTAAACACGACCGGCGAGGTCGAAGGTAGAACCGTGGCAGGGACAAATGAAGCCGCCCGGCCAGTTGGGATCGACACCCGATTCGGCGCCCGTCTTGAACTTTTCAGTCGGTGAGCAGCCCAGGTGGGTGCAGATGCCGACAGCGACGAGGATTTCCGGCTTGATCGAACGCGTCGCGTTCTTCGCGTAGTCCGGCTGCATGTTCTTCTCCGACTGCGGATCGGCCAGCTGATCGCCGATCTTCGCCATGGAGTCGAGCATTTCCTTGGTGCGGTTGATGATCCAGACAGGCTTGCCACGCCACTCCACGGTCATCATCTGACCGGGGGCGAGTTTGCTGATATCCACCTCCACCGGCGCACCGGCCGCCTTGGCGCGCTCGGAAGGCAGCATGCTGGCCACAAAGGGCACGGCCGCCACCACTCCGGCAACCCCGCCTGCAGCTGCCGTGGCAACCAGCAGACGCCGCCGACCGAAATCGACTGTATCGTCACAACTCATGGTGATAGTCCCTGAATGCTCTATATGCGAAATCGAAAACGAAGTTTCAATAAAACGAAGTTTCAATAAAACGTAGGTTCAGCGAAGGCTAACGTCGGTTCTATCGACGTTAAGCGCAGCGGCCGTAACTAAAAGTGCGTAATTGTAGCGAATCTCGCACGGCGATTAAAGCCCTGAACTGACCCGACTTATCGGCGCTGACTGTTGTAACGACTAATTACCGTTATATATCAATCAGATAACACCATCGCTCCGAAAACGAACAATCTCTTCCAGAGGGTAGCCAAGCTGCCCGAGGATCTTTTCCGTATGCTCCCCGAGTGCCGGCCCGAGCCAGCGGGTTTTTCCCGGTGTCAGTGAAAGCCTGGGCACCACACCAGGAATCAGAAAGTCTTTTCCATCAGGGAGTTGTGCCGTCTCCAGCATCTTCCGGGCAATGAACTGGGGGTCATCGAGCATGTCCGCAACCGAATAAATCCGGCTGGCCGGCACCTGGGCTTCTGCTGCGGTGCGCAAAACACTCTCGGCGTCATTCGCCGCCACCCATGCGTCGATTACGCCGTAAATCTCCTTCGCCCGCGCATCGCGTCCGGCGTTGCTGCCGAGTTGCGCGTCTTCAGCAAGATCACGTCGACCGATAGCCAGCATCAGGCGCCGGAAAATCGCATCGCCATTGGCGCCGATGATCAGGTGTTTGCCATCCCTCGTCGTATGCGTATTCGACGGCGTGATGCCCGGCATCACGTTACCGGTGCGCTCGCGGACGAAACCGAAGACATCGAATTCCGGCACCAGGCTTTCCATCATGGCGAACACCGCTTCGTAAAGCGCCACATCCACCACCTGCCCCGCTCCGCCCTTGACCTCGCGGTGACGCAGCGCCATCAGGGCGCCCAGCGCGCCCCACAAGGCGGCGATTGAATCGCCAATCGATATTCCGGTCTTGACCGGGGGACGGTCGGCAAAGCCGGTAACGTAGCGCAATCCGCCCATCGATTCGCCGATGGCGCCGAAACCCGGCTGGGCCGCCATCGGCCCGGTCTGGCCAAAACCGGAAAGGCGCACCATGACCAGGCCTGGGTTGATCGCAGACAGGGCCTCCCAGCCCAGCCCGAGTTTCTCCATGACGCCAGGCCGGAAGTTCTCGATCACGATGTCGGCCTGCGCCACCAGCTTGTGCGCGATGGCGATGCCTTCGGGATGCTTGAGATTCAACGTCACGGACTGCTTGTTGCGCGCCTGGACGAACCACCACAGCGAGGTTTCACCGTCACCGGTGGGATACAGCTTGCGCCACTTGCGCAGCGGATCGCCCTCGCCCGGCGCCTCGATCTTGATCACCTCGGCGCCGAACTCGGCGAGGATGCGCGAGCAGAACGGCCCCGCGATCAGGGTGCCGAACTCGACGACTTTTACTCCGGCGAGTGGCTGCGGGTTTCCGTTCAAACGAAATCTCGCCGCTCGCGCAGGGCCTGCGCCACGGTCGCCGCGTCGGAAAATTCCAGTTCCCCGCCCACCGGCAGGCCGCGCGCAATGCGGCTGACCTTGAGTCCGCGCGCATGCAGCAGTTCGGAGAGGTAATGCGCGGTCGCCTCGCCCTCGTTGGTGAAATTGGTGGCGAGGATCACTTCCTTGACCAGGCCGTCGGCGGCACGGGAAAACAGCCGCTCGAAGGCCAGTTCCTTCGGACCGATGCCGTCGAGCGGCGAGAGCCTACCCATCAGCACGTAGTAGAGCCCGTTATAGGCATGCGTCTGCTCCATGCTGTTTGCATCGACCGGCATTTCGACAATGCACAACTGCGAAGCGTCGCGCCGCGGCGAGAGGCAGCGCTCGCAGACTTCGGCCTCGGTGAAGTTGTTGCAGCGAGCGCAATGATGCAGAAGCTGCAGGGCCGCATCGAGTCCGCGCGCCAGCCGGTCCGCGCCATTGCGGTCCCGCTGCAACAGGTGATAAGCCATGCGCTGAGCGGACTTGGGGCCTACCCCCGGCAAGCAACGCAGCGCCTCGATAAGCTCGTCGAGGCTGGACGTCGGCGTCATCAGAACGGCAGTTTCATTCCGGGCGGCAGATTGAGGCCGGCGGCGAAGCCACCCATTTTCTCGGCGGTGGTCGCCTCGGCGCGCCGGTTGGCGTCGTTCAGTGCAGCCGCGATCAAGTCCTCCAGCATTTCCTTGTCGTCCATCACCGAAGGGTCGATGGTGACGCGCTTGACGTCATGCTTGCAGGTCATCAACACTTTCACCGCACCGGCGCCCGACTGGCCCTCCACTTCGAGCAGCGCCAATTGTTCCTGGGCCTTCTCCATGTTGGCCTGCATCTGCTGGGCCTGCTTCATCAATCCGGCTATGCCACCTTTCATCATCTCTTCTGCACTCCTTAAACGGGTTTGATCGTCGATTCGTCGATGCTCGCATCAAACAGGTCCACCACATCGCGGACGAAGGGATCCTGTTCGATCGATGCGATGGCACGGTCCTGGCGTTCGCGTTGCGCATTGCGACTCCGTTCGGCCGGCGTTTCGCTCGCCACTTCCGCCACGTCGATCTCGAGCCGCAGCGCCTGGCCGTACAAGGCCTGCAATTCGGCTTGCAGCTTGTCCTGCTGCGGCTTGCCGAGCAGATGTCTGTGCGCCGGCGCGAGGCGCAAACGAATCATCGATCCGCTGCGTTCCGACAATTCGCAGTGCTGCGCCAGTTGTTTGGCCATTCCGGTCAGCGGCAGACGGGCAATCAGCGCATGCCAGTCCTTGTCGGCTGCGGCCTCAGCCGCAGCGGGAGGCGGTGCAGAAGTTCCCGCAGGGACGCAGAGCGCTGGTGCCGGCTGGACGGCGGCAGGCGGCCGAACCGGAGTCGCGGGTGCTGCGGCAGGCACTGTCTGGCGCAGCGGCGCCGGCGCTGCCGCCTTTGCCGCCACTTGGGCCACACCCGCGCGCTCCGGCCGAAACGCGTGCAGGCGCAGCAGCGTCATGACGAAGCCGGCATAGTCATCTGGGGCCAGCGACAGTTCGTCACGGCCGTGGATGGCGATCTGGTAGGCCAGTTGCAGGAATTCGGCATCCAGCGCCCCGGCATAGGACGTCAGGCGACTGCGCTCCGCCTCGTCAAGCAGGGCTTCCGGGGCGAACTGCGCCAGCGCAATACGATGGAACAGCGTCGCCAGTTCCTGCAGGCCGCCGTCGAAAGACAGGCTGCGCGCATCCATCAGCTTCGCCACCTCGAGCATGGCCTGCACGTCCTGCGCCACCAGGCCGTCGAGCAGCGCAAACAGGTGCTCGTCGCCGACCGTGCCGAGCATGGCACGCACGCCCTCGTCTTCGACCTTCCCCGCACCATGGGCAATGGCCTGATCCAGCAGCGAGAGCGCATCGCGCATGCTGCCCGCCGCGCCCTTGGCCAGATGCCGCAGGGCCGCCGGCTCGAAGGCAACGCCCTCGGCTTCCAGCACACGCGACAGATGGTCGACGATGTGCGTCAGCGGCATCTGCTTGAGGTTGAACTGCAGGCAGCGCGACAGCACCGTGACGGGAATTTTCTGCGGATCGGTGGTGGCGAGGATGAACTTGACATGCTCCGGCGGCTCTTCCAGCGTCTTCAGCATCGCATTGAAGGCATGCCCGGATAACTGGTGAACTTCGTCGATGACATAGACCTTGTAACGGCCGATGGTCGGCGCGTAGGTAGCGCGCTCCAGCAACTGGGTCATGTCATCGACCCCGCGATTCGAGGCGGCATCGAGTTCGATGTAATCAATGAAGCGCCCGCTGTCAATCTCCGTACAGGCCGCACACACGCCGCAGGGAGTGGAACTGACGCCGGCTTCGCAGTTCAGGGCCTTGGCCATGATGCGCGCCAGCGTGGTCTTGCCCACGCCGCGGGTGCCGGTAAACAGATAGGCGTGATGCAGCCGGTTCTGATCCAGCGCATGCGCCAGGGCGCGCACCACGTGTTCCTGGCCGACCAGGGTAGCGAAGGACTTGGGGCGCCACTTGCGGGCAAGGACCTGATAGCTCATGGGGCGATTTTATCAGGCCCGCTGCTCTGCATGCCGGGGAAAGCGCTTCGCGCGCCGGCAACAAACGGGGCAGCCCATCATTGATGGCTACCCCGCGTTGCCGCAAACCGAAACCCGCGCTTTGCGCGCCGACGTCAGCCCTTGCGCGGCTCCGCAGCACCCGGAGCAGCGCGACCTGGACCATGCTGATGCCGGCCGGCGGCGCTGAAATGCTTGTCGGCCGCCGCCTTCTGCTCCGGCGTCAGCGCGGAGTAGAGACGATTGAAGGATTCATTCACCGCTTCCATCGCGGCGACGCGGTCCTTCATCATGCCCTGCATCTGCGCCATGCGTTCCGGGGCGGTGAGCGGCTTGTCGCTCTGCATGCGCTCGCGCATGGCCTGCATGCCCTTGCCGGCTTCTGCCTTCGACTTCTCGGCGAAGGCCTGCCAGAGTGGCTCCTGCTGTGCGGTGAGCCTGAGTTCGCTCTTGAGCCGGGTCAGACGCTGTTCGGCGCGGGCGCCCGGTTCCATCATGCCGCCGCGCTGCATCGAACTGCCTTTCATGCCCGGCTTACCGTCGGGACCGCAACCCGGCGCTTGCGCATGGGCGACGCCGAACCAGACGGCACTGGCGGCAAGAACGCCCGCGATAATTTTTCGATTCAGATTCATGGTGTGCTCCTGTAGTGAATGCCTCATGGCAGGATGCATTTCATCCGATGGCTGTAAGCCCGATGTGACAGTGGCGGGGAGTTTGTAAGGGAAGATTACAAGACCGACTGCAGACGGAGGGCGGCGAAAGGGGGCGGCGAGCCTGACCCCCGGCACTTGCGGAAAATAGCTGTGGCTGCTTCCTTCCGGACCTGACCAGATTCACCATCCCTCAATGCGGGGAGACCCGCCGCGGCGCGAATTCTAGCAGTGCCACGTCACAGCAGGGGACTTCCTTCGCCGTCGCACCAGCGCCGTCCGCAAGGGATACCGTCTCCGGCTTTGCCGTAGACATAACTTTCTGCCCGGACTCTGCGCTCAGCCGCCGCCGCGCTGGTAATGCAGCGTGAAGCGCTGCATGAAGCGATCCTGCTCTTCCATGGTCAATTCGCTGAACTCTATCTCGATGCGATGGCGCTCCAAGCGCAC
This sequence comes from Betaproteobacteria bacterium, assembly GCA_031389965.1. Lineage (GTDB taxonomy): Bacteria > Pseudomonadota > Gammaproteobacteria > Burkholderiales > Rhodocyclaceae > Sulfuritalea. Next base: position 2,252 of record JANMTA010000128.1, on the reverse strand, counting down.
CATTCCGATTTCCAGCGGCGGCAGCCGCGTCAGGCGCAGCGACCACCCCCGGCCGCAGTAGCGGTTATCGATTTCCTGAAATTTTGCACCGCCGGTCGCCTGCGGCAGCAGGCGAACAAAATCCTCGCGCGTTATGGTCGCGTCGTAGGTGGACGGAAATTTCATCCCCCGGCCACGGGCGGCCAGATGGCAAGCGTTTCCCCTTCGCGCAGCACCCGCCCAGTACGCTCACCCGGCGGCACAAAGTTGCCGTCGATCAGTACCAGGTGCACCAGTTTCTCCGGCAGGCTGAAACGCTTGACGATCTGATCGACAGTCGTGCCTTCCTCCAGGTCCAGAGTCAGCGCGTTGGTCTTTCTGCCTTCGGGCGGCAGGTAGTCCTGCAGGGTGGCGAACAGCTTGAACGTAATCCTCATGCAGCCTCCGCAGGTGCGCCACCGGGAGACTGCAAGTCCAGCCACCCGAACGGGCAAAGCCCGCAAACATTGTCACCCCCTTCCCATGGAAGGGGGCCGGGGGGATGGCCCACTATTTCCCCGAAGGGGGCGCCAGCCCCCTTCATGCGGCTTTCTGCGCGGTACCCAGATACGCCGCCATGAATTGCGTCGGGTCAGTCAGCAAGCGCGCCTTCCACTCTCCCAGGGGCGCCTGGGTCTGCACCAGTCCGCGCAGCGCACCGACATGGTCGGTCCAGCCGATGCTGGTAGCGCCAATCAGCACATCGTCCTTGAACTGCAGCGACAGGTAACGGTAGCCGGCTTCATCGACCCGTTCCACGCTCGCGCCGCCCTGCTCCTTGTCCACGCCCTGCCACTGGCCGAAGGAGGTCGAAATCAGGCCCAGGGTGTCAGCACGTTGATCGCCAGACTGCCGCCGCTCATCGACGCTCCGCCCGCCATGTTGTGGGCGGCCACGCGCGCCTGATCGACGGCATTGGGCTGGATCGCATTGAGCTCGGGTTTCCCGCTATGGAAGTCCGCGGCTTCGGTGACGTCGCCCGCCGCATAGATGTCCGCCACGCTGGTGCGCATGCCGGCATCGACGCGGATGCCGCGCTCTATGGCGACGCCGCTGCCGGCCAGAAACCCCGTATTCGGCGCCACGCCCGCGGCGCAGATCACCAGATCGGCGGCGATCTCGGCACCGGTGCTGAGTTTTGCCAGGAGCGCGCCATCCTTCTGCACGATGGAGGTAACCCCGGCATTGACATGCACGCCGACGCCCTTGTGCTCGACCCATTGGCGGATCAGGTTGCCGGCCTTGGCCGTCATCATGCGCGGCACCATGCGGTCACCCATTTCGACCACGGTCAGCTTGACGCCTCGTGCGGCGAGGGATTCCATGATGATGCAGCCGATGAAGCCGGCACCGATCTGCAGGACGCGGGCACCCGGCTTGGCTTTTGCCGCGATGGCGCGCCCGTCCTCGATGGTCCAGCAGGTGTGCACGCCGGGCAGATCCATCCCGGCGACTTTCGGCCGCAGCGGCTGCGAGCCGCTGGCGATCAGCAGACGGTCGTAGGGCAGGCGCTCGCCGCTGGCGAATTCCACCTGCTTCGCCTCTGCATCGACCTTGACCACCTTGCCTTCGATAAGGTGGATGCGTTCTTTCGCATAGTGATCATGGCTCTTGCGCAAATGCGTGCCGCTGTCGGTGATCTTGCCGATCAGGAAATAGGGAATCGCCATGCGCGAATACGGCGGTTCCGCTTCATCGCCGATGAGGGCGATCTCGGCATCGGGTTGCAGGCGCCGCAGGGTTTCGGCGGCGACCAGGCCCGCCGGGCCATTGCCGATGATGACGTGTTTCATCGCGAGTCCTTTTAGCAAAAACGCCAAGGCGCCGGGAGTGCCGGCAGCCTTGGCGCCAGGGTGGAGAATTACAGGCCGAGCCGGGCCAGGGTTTCCTTGGTCGGCACGCCTTCGGGCGTCCAGCCGCGGACCTTGTAGTACTCCGGCCGCATCTTGTCGATGCCATTCACCAGGCCCTTGGCCGGCCCGGTCTTGGCCGGCTCGTTCTTCAGGCGCGGCGGCAGGTCGTCATCCTTGGCGGTGAAGCCGGCGGCGTTGTTGAACAGGCGCTCCATGTTCCACACCCGCTCGCCCAGCAGGGACAGCTTCTCCATGGTCCAGTCGCCCTCGCAGGCCGCGTCGAGTTGCGGCTGCAGGTCGGCCAGCGACCAGGCAAAGGTGGTGAACACGCAGACGCCGGCCGAATCGAACACCGAAGTCGCGTCCTGGAAAGCCTTGACC
>JANMTA010000124.1:0-1721 GCA_031389965.1 Betaproteobacteria bacterium | reverse complement strand
ATCGTGGGCGAGGAAGTCGACTTCAGGAAAACGCTGTGCCAGCCAGCCCGACAGCAGGTAGATCGTCAGCGGAAAGCCGTACATCTCGGTAAACAGTGCAACGATGAACGCTGCATACATGCCGAAGCTGCGCCAGTCGCGAGAACTCTTCGGCTTGTAGAAACTGAAGGCGAACAGGATGAAGACCGCCGAGTTGAGCAGCACCAGGGTCCACAGGCCATAGGCCGATGCGTTTTCGCTCATTTGGCCTCTTCCTTGTCCGGCGGTTCGTTGCCGTGACCGTGACCATGGCCGCCATGCATGAACAAATGCATCAGCGGGCAGGCCAGCAGGAACAGGAAGGGCAGGATGCCCAGCAGATGGGCGCGATTCTCGGTCCACAGGTAAAAGGCGGCAATCGCGGCGAAGACGATCCAGGCGATCTTTGCCCGGCCTGCCATTGGCGAGTGCTCGTGGCGATGTTCGCTCATTTCACTTCTCCCCATCGACGGTATCAAGGCCGGCGGCAAGGATGAGCGTCAGGGCCAGGCGGGAAAGGGTTTTCATGATCGAGGCTAGCTTGACTGGCGACCGAAGCTGGCGCTCAGTGGCGCGCGTAAGTGGCTGTGCGGCCATCCTTGCCGACCAGCAGAATTTCATAGGGGATCTTGCGTGCGTCGTCCATGCCCGGCGCGCTGGCCGGCATCCCCGGCGAAACGAGGCCGCGGGCGCGCGGCTTTTCGGCCAGCAGGCGCTTCACATCGGCGGCCGGCACGTGGCCTTCGACCAGATAGCCGCCGACTTCGGCGGTATGGCAGGAACCCATGGCCTCCGGCACGCCGAGGCGGGCCTTGTGCGCGGCGACATTTTCGGTGTCGATGGTGACCACCGGAAAGCCGCTGGCCTTCATGTGCTCGACCCATTTGCCGCAGCAGCCGCAGCTCGGGCTCTTGTACACCGTCACCGTCGGCAAGGGCGCCGCCGCCCAGGCCACGGGCGCCAGCAGCGAGAGGACAAGGGCGATGCGGATGGCGGATTTCATTTGCGGCTCCTGAGGGTAGACAAGGCCAGTATCGTCCTCCGACTCCGACAGCAAGCTGACGCGCAGATGACATTTCTGTCATCTGCGGCGCTTTCAGTGCTTGTGGTCCGTATGCCCGTCCTTGGCTGCCGCTGCGGGGGCCATCGGCGCCAGCGGAGTAAACCGCGCCTGCTCGGCAGTCTTGCCGGCCACGGTGACCGACACCACGACCTTCATGTCCGGCGTGGAAGCGTATTTGCCGACACCCTTGAGGCGATTGTCGCCATCCGGGACCAGCTTGACGCTGGCCTTCTGCTTGCCGGCGAGGAGGGTCGCCGTACCGCCAGCGCCGACTGTTGAGACTTTCGTCCCGGCATGGTCGGTGACAAAGACGAGGACCGGATTGTCCTTGGCCTCCTTGCTGTCCCTGGCGACAACCAGTTCGAGGTGATAGATGCCGGCCATGCGCAACTGGCCGCCGTTGGCCGCCTTCTGCATGTCGAGCACCTCGTCGCTGTGAGCCAGTACGGCCGGGGCGGTCATGGCGGCGGTGAGCATGGCGGCGGTCAAGATCAGGGCGTTCAGGGTTTTCATTGGGTGTCTCCTTGAGTAAGTGTGATTAGAAACTTTCTTTGGACTGGTCGGCCAGCAGCCGTTCCAGCGCCGGTTTGCCCCACAGCCAGAACATCAGCGGCGTGAGCAGGGAATCGAGCAGCGTCGA
>JANMTA010000121.1:0-7887 GCA_031389965.1 Betaproteobacteria bacterium | reverse complement strand
CGACGGCGACCTGTTGTCGGGACGGCTACCGGAAGCCCTGCAAGGACGGCATTTTGATCCCGTGCTGTGCAGCTACATTCTCTACCAGCATCACCATTGCCAAGTGACGCAACCGCTGCTGCGGGAGCAATTGACCGAATGGGAAATTGACATCTCCGCCGGTCAAATTGAGGCCCTGCTCAGTACCGACAAGGCGTCATTTCATGACGAGAAGAACGCACTGCTGACGGTCGGCCTGGAAGTCAGTCGCTCCATCACCGTTGATGATTCGGGCGCGCGTCATCAAGGCAAAAATGGCTACGTCACGCAAATCGGCAATGAGTGCTTTGCCTGGTTCTCCAGCACGGGGAGCAAGAGTCGGATCAACTTTCTGGAATGTCTCCACGCGGGTGCAATGGCCTACCGAATCGATGAAGCGGCCTTGACCTACATGGCGGAACAAGGCTTGAGCGAAGCGATACGGCAGCGACTGTGCCAAACGACGTTGACTGAAATCGGTAACTCCGACAATTGGCAGCGGCATCTCGCGGCATTGGACATCAACGAAGCGCGACACGTGCGCATGGCCACGGAAGGGGCGCTACTGGGTGGCCTGCTGGAAAAGGGATTCAACCCGGAACTGGCGATCATCAGCGACGGTGCGGGACAGCACATATGCCATCAGTTGTTCTCCAGCCCAACTGACGGCATTTCATCCCATCCCTCGACACGCGGCAAACCATCTGGCATTTCAGCCATTAGATCGACCAGCTTGTAGCGGGGTCGGGTCGGGGCTTCGACGGTCATCTTCTTGCCCGAAAGATGAAGCTCGACTTGAGATCCGTCGTTCAAGCCATTTTGTTCGATGAACGCCTTCGGAACGGTCATCACCAACGAACCGCCAGCTCTACGTAGAGTTTGAAGCATGATGTCTCCTATCTGGAAATAATCCTACTCTAGTTATAATGCTTGGTATCATTCAAGTAGGACATGGACTGAGTTTGGCGTGATCTCAAGAGGGCATTCTTCGATACGGTGACACCGGATTGACAAGCTCGGTGCCGACCTCAGGGCGATTGGCATGAATGCTTGGAGCATTTTCTCCTCCCCCTTCATGGGGAGGGCTGGGGTGGGGATGGGGTCGTGATTGACCGCAGATTGGTTTCCAGGTCGGGAATGGCTGTCTGAACCGTGTCCCAGACAATGTCCAGATCCAGTTCAAAGTACCCATGGGCCATCCGGTTGCGCATGCCTTTCATTTGGGACCATGGGATTTTCGGATGCTTGGCCGCGAATTCCGCGTGCTCTTCCAGTAATTGGGCCGCCAACTCACCAATCACCAATCACCAATAGCTTCATGATCACAGCATCTTGGGTTTTCGGATCCGCCAGGAAATCCTCCTTCGTCATGCCCTCGATATAGACTATTGCCTGACCGGCCGCGTTCAGCATTCGCTCCAGGTAGTCAGACCGGCGATCTTGCTCTGTCGTCATACGGGAAGTGCCTCCATGAGCACCCGGTCACGGAACTTCCTTGGCAGGTCTTTAGGCGTCAAGACATCAACAGAAACCCCAAGCGACATTTCCAGTTCCATCTGGATCGCGCCAAGGTCGAACAAGGTCACGCCGGGCAAAGGGTCGACCAGCAGATCCAGGTCGCTGAATTCCGTATCGGTCCCTCGCATGACCGATCCGAATACACGGGGGTTGTTTGTCCGATGACTAAGAACGACATGCCGAATCAGTTCCCGATTCTGGTCCAACACCGTGGATGGTCTCGGATTCATGCTTTTCTCCTGTGAAGCGCAACAGCGCACTATGGTATCAAAGTCAGTGATTTTGAAAGACTTCATTCCGGCCTCGCCATTGAAAATGTCTGGCTGATCGACCCGGAGCGTCGGCCCGCTGCCACCACCATCCCCCTCCTGACCTCCCCCTTCAAGGGGGGTGAGGCGGGAATTCGCGACGCATGCGTCGCGCCGCCGCAGCCGGCTGGCTGTGCAAAGCCAGCCGTGGGCCGCGCAGCGGCCGGGAGGGGGATGGGGAGGAAATGGACATTCCATAGGCGTTCCACTGCCTGTTTACCCCATCCCCACCCCAGCCCTTGAAGGGGAGGGAGCGTCCAATGTTCCGGCGCAACGACTGCGCGGTCAGCATGGTAAGCTCTGACCTCTCTTTCCCTGTTTTCCCGGTGTCTTTCAGTCCCCATGTCCGGCAATACTTTCGGCTCGCTTTTCTGCGTCACGTCATTCGGTGAATCGCACGGCCCCGCGATCGGCTGTGTGGTCGACGGCTGTCCTCCCGGTCTGGAGATATCGGCTGCGGAAATCCAGGCCGACCTTGATCGGCGCAAGCCGGGGACCTCGCGCCACGTCACCCAGCGCAGGGAATCGGATACCGTCGAGATTCTCTCGGGCGTGTTCGAGGGGCGTACCACGGGTACCACGATCGGCCTGCTGATCCGCAACGAGGATCAGCGCAGCAAGGATTACGGCGACAACGTCGAAAAATTTCGTCCCGGGCACGCCGACTACACCTACTGGCAGAAATTCGGCATCCGCGACCATCGCGGCGGAGGTCGTTCGTCGGCACGGGAAACGGCTGTGCGCGTCGCCGCCGGAGCGATTGCCAGAAAATGGCTGCAGCAACGCTACGGCGTCACGGTGCGCGGCTGGATGAGCCAGTTGGGGAGCATCGAAATCCCCTTTGAGGATGAAGCCGAGATCTACGGCAATCCCTTTTTCGTCGCCAATGCCGGGATCGTGCCGCAGCTCGAGGACTATATGGATGCATTGCGCAAGTCTGGCGATTCCGTCGGCGCGGAAATAACCGTGGTGGCGCGCGGCGTGCCGGTCGGCTGGGGCGACCCGGTGTATGACCGCCTGGATGCCGATATCGCCTACGCCATGATGGGCATCAACGCCGTCAAGGGGGTGGAGATCGGCGCCGGGTTCAAGTCGGTCACGCAAAAAGGCAGCGAACACGGCGACGAACTGACGCCGGAAGGCTTTCTCGGCAACAACGCCGGCGGAATCCTCGGCGGCATTTCCACCGGACAGGATGTGGTGGCAAGGATGGCGGTCAAGCCGACCTCCAGCATCCGCCTGCCGCGGCGCACCATCAATCTTGCCGGCGAGCCCGCCATCATCGAAACCCACGGTCGGCACGATCCCTGTGTCGGCATCCGCGCCACGCCGATCGCCGAGGCGATGCTGGCGCTGGTGCTGATCGATGCCGCCCTGCATCATCGCGCCCAGTGCGCCGATGTCGAGTGCCCGACGCCGGCGATTCCCGGCAAGGCGCCGGGTGTTGCCTGATAAAATTCGAGCGATATTCCAATAACGCGATTTACAGGGCAGGAAGCCATGCACGTCGATCACCACGATCTCTACAGCGAATTTCCCGATATGCGCGATGCCATCGATGCCTTGAAAGCGGATGGCGGCTACATCGGCAGCCTGTTCGGGCGCTACAACCGTCTCACCGGCAAGGTCGAAGACCTCGAGGAACACGACATGCCGGTCGCCGATTTCACGCTCGAAGACATGAAGAAGGCGCGGGTCAAGCTCAAGGACGAGATATTCCATCTGTTGCAGGCCTTCCGCGCCGGCCAGAAACGCCAAGCTTGATTTTCCTGCCGCACGGCCGCCTGGCCGTCTGGTATTTCTGGTATTTCGCGTTCATCGGCGCCTTCCTGCCGTATTTCGCGCTCTACCTGCAATCCATCGGGCTTTCCGCCGGCCGCATCGCGGTGCTGATGTCGCTCGGACAGCTGATGCGGCTGCTGGCGCCGCTGCTGTGGAGCTGGCTGGCCGATAGCGGCGGACGCCGCGTGCGCATAGTTGTCGCCTCCACGGCTGCCGCGCTCGCGAGTTTTTCGGTAGTGTTCCTGACGCAGGATTTCGTCGGCCTGCTGATCGGCATGGCGGTCCTGCACTTCTTCTGGAGCGCATCGCTGCCTCTGGTCGAAGCGCTGACCCTGGGACACCTTGGCGCAACTCCGGAGGGCTACGGCCGCATCCGGCTCTGGGGTTCAATCGGATTCATCGTAACGGTATTGGGGGTCGGCTTCCTGCTGGATTCGGCGCCTATCAGTTCGCAACTCTGGGTGAGTTGGGCCTTGTTGCTCGGGACATTGATCAGTGCCTTGACCCTGACCGAAGTGAAAGGCCACGCAGGACAGATCACGAGTCCGATCCTCGGGGTGCTGCGGCAGCGCAAGGTGGTATTCCTGCTGGCCGCCGGACTGTTCATGACCGCGGCGCATGGCGCCCTCTATGTTTTCTACTCGATTCACCTGGTTGCCCAGGGTTATGGCAAGACACTTGTCGGGCTGCTGTGGACCCTGGGCGTGGTGGCCGAGATCGTGGTGTTCCTCTTGATGCCGCGGATTTCGGTCCGGGTTTCGCTGCGCCGGATTCTGCTTGCCTGTTTTGTCCTGGCGACATTGCGTTTCCTGCTGATCGGCTGGGCAGTCGGCCTCATCAGTGTCCTGGTGCTGGCGCAATTGCTGCATGGCGCGAGCTTTGGCGCCCACCATGCGGCAACCATGGCGGCTCTCCATCGCTGGTTCGAGCCTGGCCAGCAGGCGCGGGCGCAGGCGCTGTATGGCAGTGTCGCCTACGGAGCCGGCGGTCTGGGTGGCGCCTTGCTGGCCGGCGCCTTGTGGGAAAGGGCGGGCGCCGGGATCACCTTCAGTGCGGCTTCCCTGCTCGCTCTCCTCGGCCTGATTCTGGTCTGGCGCGGTGTTCCGGGTGATCGGGCGGGCGCGCCTGTGCGATAATTCCCAGTCCCCGCAGACGCATCAGAAATCATGTCGAAAACGCTTTACGAGAAACTCTGGGACAGCCATGTCGTCCACGTCGAGGATGACGGCACGGCGCTGCTCTACATCGATCGCCACCTGGTGCACGAAGTCACCAGTCCGCAGGCCTTCGAAGGCTTGAAACTTGCGGGGCGCAAGCCCTGGCGTGTTTCGTCGATTGTTGCCACGGCCGACCACAATACGCCCACGTCGCATTGGGAGCGCGGCATCGTCGACCCGATTTCGCGCCAGCAGGTGGAAACGCTGGATGCCAATATCCGCGAGGTGGGGGCCTTGGCCTACTTCCCGTTCAAGGATCGCCGTCAGGGCATCGTGCATGTGGTCGGCCCGGAGAACGGTGCCACGCTGCCCGGCATGACCGTGGTCTGCGGCGATTCGCATACATCGACGCACGGCGCCTTCGCCTGCCTGGCTCACGGCATCGGCACCTCGGAAGTCGAGCACGTGCTGGCGACCCAATGCCTGCTGCAGAAGAAATCGAAGACCATGCTGGTCCGGGTCGAAGGAAAAGTCGGCGCCGGCGTCACGGCGAAAGACCTCGTGCTGGCCCTGATCGGTCGCATCGGCACCGCCGGCGGCACCGGTTATGCCATCGAGTTCGGCGGTTCCGCGATTCGGGCGCTATCGATGGAAGGACGCATGACGGTATGCAACATGGCCATCGAGGCCGGCGCCCGCGTTGGTTTCATCGCCGCCGACGAAACCACCATCGCCTACCTCAAGGGGCGCAACTTTGCTCCCAAAGGCGAGGACTGGGACAAGGCTGCGGCCTTCTGGCGGACCCTGGTATCCGACGCGGATGCCCGGTTCGACAGCGTGATCGAACTGGATGCGAGCCAGGTCGTGCCACAGGTGACCTGGGGTACATCCCCGGAGATGGTGACCGGGATCGATGGTACGGTGCCGGCGCCCGAGGATTTCAGCGACCCGGTGAAGAGTGAAGGAGTCGCCCGCGCGCTGCAGTACATGGGCCTGACGCCGCGCATGCGCATCGACCAGATCATGATCGACAAGGTTTTCATCGGTTCCTGCACCAACTCCCGCATCGAGGATCTGCGTGCGGCAGCGGCGGTGGCCAAGGGGCGAACGATTGCCGCCAATGTCAAGTTGGCGCTGGTGGTGCCGGGCTCCGGATTGATCAAGGAGCAGGCCGAGGCCGAGGGACTCGACAAGATATTCATCGCCGCCGGCTTCGAATGGCGGCAGCCGGGGTGCTCGATGTGTCTGGCCATGAATGACGATCGCCTCGCGCCCGGCGAGCGCTGCGCGTCGACATCGAACCGCAACTTTGAAGGTCGCCAGGGTGCCGGCGGCCGCACCCATCTCGTCAGCCCGGCGATGGCGGCGGCGGCGGCGATCGCCGGGCACTTTGCCGATGTTCGTGAATTGCTATGAGGAGAAAATCCATGTTTCGAGTTTTTGTCGCTTTCGTCATGATGCTGGCCCTGTCTGCCTGCAATACCGTGGAAGGTATCGGCAAGGACGTCAAGAAAGGTGGCGAAGCCATCGAGAAGGCAGCGAAGTAATGGAGAAGTTCATCAAGCTGGACGGTTTGGTAGCCCCGCTTGATCGCGCCAACGTCGATACCGACGCCATCATCCCCAAGCAGTTCCTCAAGTCGATCAAGCGCTCGGGTTTCGGTCCCAACGTCTTCGACGAGTGGCGCTACATGGATCATGGCGAACCGGGGCAAGACAGCTCGAAGCGGGTGAAAAACCCGAATTTCGTGCTTAACCAGGACCGTTATCAGGGTGCTTCGATATTGCTGGCGCGCAGCAACTTCGGCTGCGGCTCGTCGCGCGAACACGCGCCGTGGGCGCTTTACGACTTCGGCTTTCGCGCCATTCTCGGCGAATCCTTCGCCGACATCTTTTTCAACAACTGCTTCAAGAATGGCCTGCTGCCGGTGGTGCTGCCCAAGGCAGAGATGGATGCGTTGTTCGGTTTGACCGAACATTCGCCGGGCTATCGCCTGACCATCGATCTGGCTGCCCAGTTGGTCGTGCGGCCCGACGGCCACGCGATCCGTTTCGAGGTGGATGCCTTCCGCAAGGAGTGCATGCTGAATGGCTGGGATGATATCGGCCTGACCTTGCGCCATACGGAAAAGATTCGCGAGTTCGAGGCACGTCGCCGCAGCGAACAGCCCTGGCTTTTTTCCTGAAGGATATTCAATGAAGATCTGCGTTTTGCCCGGCGATGGCATCGGGCCGGAAATCATGGCCGAGGCCGTGAGAGTGCTGAAGGCGCTGGACCTCAAGCTTGAAATGGAAGAGGCGCTGCTGGGCGGTTGTGCCGTGGATGCGACCGGCAGCCCCTATCCCGATGCGACCCAGAAGCTGGCGCTGGCGGCCGACGCCGTGCTGCTCGGCGCCGTCGGCGGGCCGCAATGGGACAACAATCCGCGTGAGCAGCGGCCGGAACGCGGCCTACTGGGCATCCGCAAGCAGCTCGGGCTGTTCGCCAACCTGCGCCCGGCCATCCTGTATCCGGAACTGGGCAATGCGTCCACGCTGAAGCCGGAGGTCGTGGCGGGGCTGGACATCCTGATCGTGCGCGAACTGACCGGCGACATTTATTTCGGCCAGCCGCGCGGCATCGACGTGCGCGAGGTCGATGGCCTGAAGCAGCGCTTCGGCTTCAACACCATGCACTACACCGAGAGCGAGATCCGCCGCATTGTGCGGGTGGCCTTCGACGCGGCGCGCAAGCGCAACAAAAAGGTTTGCTCGGTGGACAAGATGAACGTCCTCGAGTGCACCCAGCTCTGGCGCGACGTGGCGACGGAGACGGGGAAGGAATACCCGGACGTCGAGCTCAGCCACATGCTGGAGGACAACGCCGCCATGCAACTGGTGAAGAACCCCAGGCAGTTCGACGTCATGGTCACCGGCAACATGTTCGGCGACATCCTCTCCGACGAGGCTTCCATGCTTACCGGCTCGATCGGCATGCTGCCCTCGGCCTCGCTCGACGCCAACAACAAGGGTCTGTACGAGCCTTCCCATGGCTCGGCGCCGGACATCGCCGGCAAGGGCGTGGCCAACCCTTTGGCGACAATTCTTTCCGTGGCCATGATGCTG